>JBGSQD010000016.1:0-27717 GCA_041738275.1 Geobacterales bacterium | reverse complement strand
TAGCGTGAGGCATTTTGTGTTCAAGACCCTGGGTCAGGCAAAGCGCCTGATCATTACGGTGATCGGCTTCACGATCCTGGCCGCCGGGATAGCCATGATCGTGTTGCCGGGACCTGCCATCGTGGTCATCCCGATCGGACTGGCGATACTGGCCACCGAATTCATCTGGGCAAGAAATCTGCTTGTTACGGTAAAAGAGCGCATTGGACGTATGAGGAAAGGAAACTGATGTCAGATCAATCCATAATGTGGGGCGCCTTCGGACTGCTGATGGTCGTCATGCTGACCATCGATCTGAGCATGAACCGCAAGGCCCACGAGGTTTCATTTCGCCAGGCGCTGACCTGGAGCATAATATGGGTTTCGCTGGCGCTGGCCTTCAATGCCGGGATTTATGTCTTTATGGGGCCAACCAAGGCGCTGGAGTTTTTCACCGGTTACATCATCGAAAAATCGTTGTCGGTCGATAATCTGTTCGTTTTCATCATGATCTTCAGCTATTTCAGAATCCGGGGTGAACATCAGGCCCGCATTCTGAAATGGGGCATCATCGGCGCGCTGGTATTGCGTGCGCTATTCATATTTACCGGCATCGAACTGCTGAAGCACTTCAATTGGATGTTTTATCTTTTTGGCGCCCTGCTGCTGTTCACGGCCTGGAAGATGGCTTTTGGCGGCGGAGATGACGAGGTGCATCCGGACAAAAACCTGCTGGTTCGGCTGGCCCGCAAGATATTTCCGATCACCAGGAGGGTGCGAGGCGACTGGTTTTTTACCCGCCGCAAGAAGATTATCGTGGCCAGCCCGCTGTTTCTGACGTTGGTGATGGTGGAGAGCAGCGACGTACTTTTTGCCATTGACTCCATCCCGGCCATCTTTGCCGTAACACTTGACCCATTCATTGTCTTTACCTCCAACATCTTCGCCATAATGGGGCTGCGGGCGCTTTATTTCCTGCTGGCCAACGTGATGGGCATGTTCGTCTATCTGAAACTGGGAATCTCCTTCATTTTGGCCTTTGTGGGGGTCAAAATGATTGTGGGGGCACTTGGCTTCCATGTCCCGATCCAGATCTCACTGGCGGTCATCTTTGTCAGCCTGGCTCTGGCAATAATCGCCTCGCTGACGATTGGCAAAAAACATTCGCAAGTTGTTCCCGTTGAAAACAGGTAAGCAATCCAGAACATCACACAAGGAGAAATTCATGCAATGTCCTGTATGTACAAGCGTCAATCTTGTCATGTCAGAACGCCAGGGAGTAGAAATCGACTACTGCCCGCAATGCCGAGGGGTATGGCTGGACCGGGGGGAACTGGACAAGATCATAGAACGTGTCGCTGTCACGCCTGTGCAGCAGCCGGTGGAGGTCTCCCAACCGCGCTACCGCGAACCTGAATATCAGTCGTCGCACATGAAGCATGGTCACGACCATCACCAAGGATACAAGCAGCAGGGTAGTGGCGGACATTACGGCCAGCGCAAGAAAAAGTCGTTGCTGAGCGAACTGTTTGATTTTGATTGATCACCGGGCAACAGCAGATAGCGGATTTCAACATTTCCAGAGAGTCACCCATGCCTAGACAGACAACTATCAGCTACCTGCTGGCCGTGACAGCCGTATTCCTTGTCCTGCGCTTTCACCTGTTGCCGGCGGTGTTCGCCGGACTTGCGGTATATGTGCTGACCTTGAAACTCGCCCGTCACCTCCCTCAAAACATGAACCGTTTTGCGCGCAATGTCGCACTGGGTGTCGTGGTGGTTTGCGTCATTACCTGCCTGACAAGCGCTGGCGCCGCCATCTGGTCATTCATCGGCAGCAGCCACGGCATCGCCGCCCTATTGTCCACCGTAGTCGACACCCTCGGAAGCCTGCGCCGGACCTTGCCCGCCTCGGTTGCCGATGTTCTGCCAACTACCATTGAAGGATTGCGTCAACAACTCGGTGAATTACTGGGAGAGCATGTCCAGAAAATATCCGTGGTCGGCATGGAAGGGCTCAAGGCCTTTGCCCATGTTCTTCTGGGCATGGTCGTTGGCGGCATGGCGGCTGTACATCACTTTAAAGAGCACGACCAGGCGCCGCCCTTTATCGGTGCGCTGCGTTCCAGACTGCGAACTCTGACCACGGCCTTCGACAAGGTGGTCTTTGCCCAGGTGAAGATATCCGCCCTCAATACCGCTTTAACAGCGGTCTACCTGCTGGTCGTGCTGCCACTGTTCGGCATTCAACTCCCCATGGCAACAATTCTGATCCTGCTTACCTTTGCTGTCGGAATGCTTCCCGTGGTGGGGAATCTCGTGTCAAACACCGTGATTGTCGTGATCAGCCTCGGCGTTTCTCTCGGGGTCGGGGTAGCATCATTGCTCTTTCTGGTGATGATCCACAAGGCCGAATATTTCATGAATGCCAGGATAGTCGGGCATGAGGTACAAGCAACCGCATGGGAACTGTTGACCGCCATGCTGCTGTTTGAGGCCGCCTTCGGCATTGCCGGGCTGGTGGCGGCACCGGTGGTGTATGCCTGGCTCAAGGCCGAGGTCAAGGAACTGGGTATGATCTGATCCGTCGCTGCTGACCGCTAATCAAGACGGGGCTTGCCATCTGCATCCTGCCCTGGCACTGGTTTTCTTCGTAACGCTTCTCCCCCACCCTCCCCGCGAGACCAGACATCCATTTGAGGAAGATACCCATGACCTGTATCCGTGGCAAGCTACGAACATGAATGGAAAGTCTTTGTTGGAGGAGATAAGGTTGACGTATCAATAATTGATCGATATGGTTGTAACGACTGCTCAAAGTTGATTTTATTCATATTGACGCATTACATGAACAATGAAATTGCTGCCTTGACTTCTGCACTGGTTGCTGCCTCTGGCATATTATTCGAATAGAATAAGGTGAATCCATGAAGGGCGTGACTTTTTTTAATAGACTTTCACGGCAGACGGTCATGACTGCAGCTTTACTGCTCGTAGTAGCAGTGGGACTGCTCGACAGCATTACCGGCCCTGATTATTCCTTCTCCGCCTTCTACCTGTTGCCGGTAGTTCTGACAGCGTGGTATGTGGGCAGAGGCAATGCAATCCTCATTGCCGTAACCGGCTCAGTAGCCTGGCTTGTAGCCGACATCGCAGGAAAAACCTACCGTGAACATCCCCTGTCGATCCTCTGGAATGACATCATGGAACTCAGCCTCTTTCTCTTTGCCGCATACGTTATTTCGGCATTGAAGGGAAGGCTCGATTGCGAGGAGAAGCTTGCCAGGACAGACCAGCTGACCGGTATCGCCAACAGGCGTCGCTTCGGTGAGTTAGCCGACGCCGAGATCAGGCGGACACGACGCTACCATGATCCCTTTACAGTCATCTACCTCGACATAGACAATTTCAAGACCGTCAATGACACACAGGGTCACAGCGAGGGTGACCGTCTTCTCCGTCAGGTGGCGTCAACCCTCACGACTACCATTCGGGAGAGCGACACGGTTGCCCGGCTCGGCGGTGACGAATTCGGCCTGTTAATGCCCGAAACAGACGGTGATGCTGCTGTCAGGGTTGCGACAAAAATCCATGCCGCCCTGAAGGTGCAGGTAGAAAAGCATTGGCCGGTGACCTTCAGTATAGGCATGGTGACCTACCTCAAAGCACCGGCAAGTGCCGACGAAATGATCCGGGTTGCGGATCGGCTGATGTACGAGGTGAAGGACAGTGGCAAGGACGAATTGAGGCATCTGATCGTAACTTGAAAAGAGCCGGCGACCATTGAAAAAAAGCTGATAAGCAAGAAAACACGTCTAAATCTTGATACAACGCGGTGACGGAAAAGGAGAGGCTATGAATACTCTGCGCCAACAAATCTACGTCATCATCTTCGAGGCGGATACCAGCGCCGGCAGGGCGTTTGACCTGGCACTAATCTTCTTTATCTTGCTTTCGGTCGTGCTGGTGATGCTGGACAGTATCCCCGGCATCCATAGTCACATGGGAGCATGGCTGCTAGCCGGGGAATGGCTGATTACCTTGCTGTTTACCCTGGAATACCTGCTGCGGCTTATTGTTGCCAGACGCCCGAGTCGATATGCTTTCAGTTTTTACGGGGTCGTTGATTTGTGTTCAATTCTTCCCACCTATCTTGGCATACTCTTTCCGGGAATGCATTTCCTGACCACCGTGCGTATCCTGCGAATCCTGCGAATCTTCCGCATTCTCAAAATGGTACAGTTTATGGGGGAAGGGAACAATCTCTGGCAGGCGCTGAAACGGAGCCGCCACAAAATCACCGTTTTTCTGACTACGGTGCTGACCGTGGTGATCGTTGTCGGCAGTCTGATGTACCTGATTGAGGGAGCAGATGCCGGGTTCACCAGCATCCCCAAAAGTATTTATTGGGCTATTGTTACCATGACCACCGTCGGGTACGGAGATATCGCACCTAGAACCCCGCTGGGTCAAATCGTTGCATCCCTGTTGATGATCGTTGGTTACGGCATCATTGCGGTTCCGACCGGCATTGTCACATCGGAGATGATGCGGCCGACACCACCTCCGTCGGGTGTTGTCTGCCCCTGCTGCGGTAGAAAACCGGAAGGTTCCGTGACGGAACATGTCGGATAAGTGATGACCTCATTTCGATCTGTTCTAAACCACCAAAAGTGTCGGAACCGGCCTCGGCATGCGATTGCACGAGTCTGGCCAAGTCTTACGGTTTTCCTGGCCGTGTATGTTGCCGGAATGGTGATGGGGAACAGCGGCTTTGTTCAGAAGAAGAGCCTGATCAGATCCCATGACGACCTGGCCTGGCTGATGACCGGTTGTTCAAGGAAGTGCGAGCGAAACGGCTCAACAATGAAAAGGATCCCACACCAGGTGTCCCGGAGGTAACACACTATGGAATGGTATCGATTGGAGGCCCGAGCAGTTCTGGAACAGCTCGCATCCTCTGAGAACGGTTTGAGCGAGCAGGAGGCGCGGGAGCGTCTGGAAAAATTCGGCCCCAACAAACTGGCCGAAGGTGAAGAGATCAGTCGTCTGCGGATACTGCTGCACCAGTTCACCAGTCCGCTGATCTACATTCTCCTGATTGCTGCCATTGTGACCCTGCTGCTGGGTGAGTACATCGACAGTGGCGTTATTCTGACAGTAGTACTACTGAACGCAATCATCGGCTATCTGCAGGAATTCAAGGCCGAGGAAAGTGTCCGGGCGCTCAAGCAGCTGCTGGTGGCCAAGGCGCGGGTGGTGCGCAACGGCCATGAGATGGAGATATCCGGGGTTGATCTGGTCCCCGGCGACATTGTACTCCTTGCTTCGGGGAGCAGGGTCCCAGCTGATTTGCGGCTGTTGCAGACCAACGAGCTGCGGATTGACGAGGCGATGCTGACCGGCGAATCGCTCCCTGCAGAAAAAAGGAACGCCGCCATTGACGAGGAGGGACTTACCCCGGCTGACCAGACCTGTATGGCCTTCATGGGGACCGCCGTGGTCAACGGTCGCGCCAGGGGTGTGGTAACCGGGACAGCTGGAGAGACAATCCTGGGCGGCATCGCCGACGAGGTCAAAGAGATCGGCTTGGTCAAGGCGCCGATCCAGGAAAAGATAGAACAGTTCGCCCGAACCATCGGCCTGATCGTCATGGGCGCTTCGGCAGTCCTGTTCGGCATCGGCATGCTGCTGGGTGAAACCGCCAAGGATATGTTCATGGTGGCAGTGGCGGCGGCGGTGGCAACGATCCCCGAAGGTCTGCCGATTGTTGTGACCATCGCCATGGCGGCGGGGGTCGCGCGTATGGCGAAGCATAACGCCATCATCAGGAAACTCCCGGCTGTCGAAACACTGGGAAGCACAACGACGATCTGCTCCGACAAGACCGGCACCCTCACCCGGAACGAGATGACCGTTACCCGGCTGTTTGACGGTGAGCAGGTCTATGAGGTGGGAGGAACCGGCTATGAGCCGAAAGGCGATATTACAACCGGTAGCGGCCAGATTGACCTGACCGGCAACCAGCCCCTCAACCTGCTGCTCAGGATCGGTCTGCTCTGCAACGAATCCAACATCTATGAAGAAGAGGGGCGCTGGAAGGTTGACGGAGATCCTACCGAGGGGGCGCTGATCGTCTCAGCCTTCAAAGGCGGCCTGGGGAGCGAACTGGAGAAACAGCAGAACCGGCAGTTGGATATGATCCCGTTTGAATCGGAACGTGGGTGGATGTCCACCCTGCACCAAAACGGCGACAGGACTCTGATCCTGGTCAAAGGGGCACCGGAACGGGTATTGGAGATGTGCAAGGCTGACCGGCAACAGATTGAAGCATTTCTTCAGACTGCCATCAACTTTGCTGCAGAGGGGATGCGGGTGTTGGCCTTTGCCTGGAAAGAGGCCCCGGCCGTGATGGATGAGCTGACCCATCATGAAGCTGAAAAAGGGCTGCTGTTTGCCGGCCTGCAGGGGATGATCGATCCGCCCCGGAGTGAAGTCATCGAGGCGGTCAAAGATTGTAAAAAGGCAGGCATCAGAGTCGTGATGATCACCGGCGACCATGCGGTAACGGCTCAGGCCATCGGGCGCGAACTGGGGATAATTGGCTATGATGGAGGGGTGTTGACAGGACGAGAGCTGGAAGCGATGGAGGACGACCAGCTGTATGAGCAGGTGCGCAAGATTTCGGTCTATGCCCGTGTGGCGCCGGAGCACAAGCTGCGCATTACCCGGCAGTTGATCCGCCATGGCGAGATCGTAGCCATGACCGGTGACGGCGTCAATGATGCCCCGGCCCTGAAGGCGGCCCATATCGGCATCGCCATGGGGATAACCGGCACCGATGTCGCCAAGGAGGCGTCGGACATGGTCTTGACCGATGACAACTTTGCCAGTATCTTCAATGCAGTGCGCGAAGGAAGAATAGTCTTCGACAACCTGCGCAAGGTGACCTTCTTCCTGATCCCGACCGGCGTGGCGTCCATCATTTCAATCATGGCAACCATGATCCTCGGCCTGCCGATCCCCTACATCCCGGCCCAACTGCTATGGATCAACCTGGTCACCAACGGTCTGCAGGATGTGTCACTGGCCTTCGAGCCGGGTGAGAAAGGGATTATCAACCGCCCCCCGCGGAATCCTGCGGAAGGGATCATGTCTCGCCTGCTGGTCCAGCGGACTGTGCTGGTGGGATTGGTAATCGCCGCAGGAGTTGTCTGGAACTACACTGCCGCCCTGCGTGATGGCGCGTCGCTGGAAAATGCCCGTACCGTGGCGGTTACCACCATGGTTTTTTTCCAGTTCTTCCAGGCATGGAACAGCCGTTCGGAATATCAATCTATATTCCGGATGAATCCACTTGGCAATCCGTTCCTGTTTTACAGCATGATCGCCGCATTTCTTGCACAGCTGGCGTTCATCTACGCCCCGCCGCTGCAGTGGGTGTTCCGCACGGTGCCGCTCACTGCCACGGAATGGCTGCGGATCATGGTCGCTTCGTCACTGGTGGTGCTGGTGGTCGAAATCGACAAGCTGCTGAGAAGACGGAGCTGATCAATACAGTCACAACGCAAAGGACAGTCCATGATCGGATACATTAAAAAATTTGAAAAGCTCATTGTCTTGACCCTGGTGGTCATGATGGCGCTGGTTCTGCTGCTCAGCACCATCGAGCTTGGCTGGATCATCCTCAAGGATATTGTTTCCGAGCCAGTCTTTCTGCTGGAAATCGACGAACTGCTGGAAATTTTCGGCCTCTTCATGCTGGTGCTGATCGGGGTGGAACTTCTGGAAACCATTGTGAAGACTTATCTGTCGCAAGCGACCGACCATGCCCAGATCGTCATTGCCGTTGCCATCATCGCGATAGCCCGCAAGGTCATCATTCTTGATGTCAAAGATCTGTCCGGCCCGATGCTGTTGGGGATAGCAGCAATCATCATGGCGCTCTGCATCGGGTATTATCTGGTAAAACAGAAACAAAAGCCGGACGACTCTGCCGCAGAGCACACTGCTGAGTAATGCTGCCGGCCAATCGCTGCGGGAAGGGCCTCAAGATCTGCCTGACGACTGGCAGATACGTGAAAAAGAGATCAATTGAAGTACAAAGCTGAGTCAGCGGAAAAATAAACTGGAGCAATGAGGTATCATGACCCTAGAGATAGCTCTGGTACTTGGGCTGGTAGTTTCAGCCGTGATCCTTTTTGCCACCGAGCGGCTGCCGGTGGACCTGACCGCCATGATTATCATGGGCGCCATGCTGCTCTCCGGCATTATCACCCCTCAGGATGCCATCGGCGGCTTCAGCAACCCTGCCACGGTTACGGTGGGCGCCATGTTCATCCTTTCGGCAGGGCTCTTCAAGACCGGCGCGGTGAACCTGATGGGGGGGCTTCTTGGCAGGGTTGGCAAGAAGAGTTTCTGGCTGGTACTGGTGGTGATGATGCTGCTGGTAGGTATGCTCTCGGCTTTTATCAACAACACGGCGGCAGTGGCGATCTTCCTGCCGGTGGTGCTGACCATTGCCAGGGAGTGCGGCTTTTCCGCTGCACGCCTGCTGATGCCGCTCTCTTTTGCCTCCATGTTCGGCGGAGTCTGCACCCTGATAGGGACGTCTACCAATATTCTGGTCTCCTCCATTGCCGAACGGCACGGCTTGGCGCCGATAGGCATGTTTGAAACTACCGCCCTCGGCCTGATCTTCTTCGCTGCCGGCGCCGCCTATATGGTGCTGGTGGGGGTGCGACTGATTCCGGAACGAAATGGCGCTGCCGGCCATAGTCCTATTTTCGGCAGCGGCCTGTATCAGATCGAAATCATTCTGGAGCCCGAAGCCCGTTCAGTCGGCTCGGTTTTAGGCGACTCTCCCCTTTTGCAAGATATTAACATCAGCAGTGTCGAAGTATTCCGCCAGGGGGAGCTCCTCAAAGAGACCGATGACAAATTGCTGCTGCAGGCTGGCGATCACCTGAAAGTTCGTTGTGATCTGGAGAACTTTCGCAAACTCCAGGAAAGGAGCGGTGTTGCCCTGCGCCATGGCGCCAATTCTGAACCGAGCGAAGAGGCCCGGCTGGTGGAAGCGGTGATTGCCTCCGGTTCCACCCTGGACGGTCGCAGCCTGAAACAGTCCCGTTTCCGTTCCCGCTACGGTCTACAGGCATTGGCTGTCAGACACCGCAACCGGGTCATGCGCGAACATCTTGAGGAGATGCCGCTCAAGGCCGGTGATGTCCTGTTGTTTGAGATGGAACCGCAGCATCTGGAGCAACTGCGCGAAGACCGGACCTTTGTGCTGGTCTCGCAGGTTGATCTGCCGCTGTTCAGAAAGAGCCGGATGCTGACTGCCAGCGCCATTGTAACCGGGGTTGTGCTGGCTGCAGCCACCGGCTCTGTACCGATCATAGCCGGAGCCATTGTCGGCTGCATCCTGATGGTGCTGACCCGCTGCCTGTCCCTGCAGGAGGCCTACGGCGCCATCAACTGGCAGGTGATCTTTCTGCTGGCCGGGGTGCTGACGCTCGGTACTGCTCTGGAGACCACCGGAGCAGCACGGCTTCTGGGGGGCGTGCTGGTGGGGACTCTCGGTTCCTGGGGGCCAATGGCGCTCGTGGCGGGGCTCTATCTGGTGACCTCGCTACTCACCGAAATGATGTCCAACAATGCTACGGCTGCACTGCTGGCGCCGGTTGCCATTGCTGCCGCAGAAAGCCTGGGGATTGATTCGCGACCGCTACTGATGACGATCACCTTTGCTGCCTCGGCCAGCTTCATGACGCCGGTCGGGTACCAGACCAACACCCTGATCTACGGTCCCGGCCAGTTCCGCTACATCGATTTCCTCAGGGTAGGCACGCCGCTCAATATTCTTTTCTGGATTCTGGCAACGATCTTTATTCCACGGTTCTGGCCGTTCTGAACAGAGGAGGTGCAATGGAAACGGTGCATGATATACTTGCAACAGTCTGGCAGTTTCTCCAGTCCCCGGTCTTCAAGCTCGGGGCAGCTCCGGTAACTCTCTGGAACCTGCTCCAGTTCGTTGTGCTGGTTGCGCTCCTCTTCTACCTTTCGGGCAAATTACGGAACTGGATTGAGACGCAGTTTCTTGCCCGTACAAAAATGGATATCGGCGCCCGGCAGGCAACCGGCTCCATCATCCGCTATGCCGTTATTTCCATCGGCTTCGTCGTCATCCTCCAGACAGCCGGTATTGATCTCACTGCGCTCAATGTTCTTGCCGGCGCGGTTGGCATCGGCCTCGGCTTCGGTCTGCAAAACATCGTCAATAACTTCATCAGCGGCATCATCATTCTCTTTGAGCGCCCGATCAAGGTTGGCGACCGGATCGTGGTGGGCGAGGTGGAAGGGGATGTCACCCATATCGGCGCTAGAAGCACTACGGTCGTGAGCAATGACAACATCAGCATCATCGTGCCCAACTCCAGCTTTATCACCGAGAATGTCGTGAACTGGAGCCACAATGACCGCAAGGTGCGCTTCAAGATACCGGTCACAGTTGCCTACGGAAGTGATATCGACCTTGTGGAGCAGTTACTGCTGAAGGTGGCGGCAGAAAATATGGATGTTCTGAAAGATCCGCCGCCGGGAATACGTTTGATGGAGTTTGGTGACAACGGGCTGCATATTGAATTGCGCGCCTGGAGCACAACCCTGATCCATCGCAAAGGGGTACTGATCAGTAAGCTTAATATCGCCATCTACCGGATCTTTGCAGAACATGGCATTGAGATACCATACCCCCGGCGGGACATACATCTTCTACAGGGCGAAGGCATATTACGCAGCAGCGTTG
This sequence comes from Geobacterales bacterium, assembly GCA_041738275.1. Lineage (GTDB taxonomy): Bacteria > Desulfobacterota > Desulfuromonadia > Geobacterales > Pseudopelobacteraceae > JACPFJ01. Next base: position 16,931 of record JBGSQD010000016.1, on the reverse strand, counting down.
CCGGTCAATCGCCATTGTCAGGAGAATAATGTCATGCCTGATCTGAATGCACTGTTTCTGACGGTCGGCAATTATTGCCGGCGCGAGGTGATCACCTGCACGCCATCTGACCTTCTGAAAGATGCCGCAGCGACAATGCAGCGCCGTAACATTTCCAGCCTGGTGGTCTGTACAACGGGGGAACCACCGGTCGGGATTCTGACCGATCGGGATCTGCGCAACAAGGTGGTGGCCGGTGGGGTTGATCCGGGAACCTTGTCGGTAACTCAAGTCATGAGCAGCCCGGTGATTACGATTGCGGAAGATGCCTACCTATTCGAGGCGCTTCACCTGATATCACGCCACCGGATTCATCGTCTCGTGGTGACCGGTCCGGCCGGCGAGCTGGCAGGGATCATCACCGATTCGGATATCCTGCGCGTGCAGACCCATTCTCCGCAACAACTGGTGCGGGAGATTGAGGAAGCTGCAAACCTGGAAGAGCTGAAAGTTCTTCACCAGCGCGTGCAGGAACTGGTCCGGCACCTGATCGGCACCGGCGTGCATATTCGGGATCTGGTGCGCCTGATTGCCCATCTGAACGACCGGGTTGTGATTCGTCTCATCGACCTGTTGCGCACCGGTCGCTTTGCCGGATTGTCAGAGCGATGCGCCTTTCTCGTTCTGGGGAGCCAAGGGAGGGGTGAACAGACCCTGACGACCGACCAGGACAATGCGCTTGTGTATGCCGATGGACTTCCGGCTGTGGATGTGCACCGTCTGGAGGAGTTCAGCCGGGACCTGATCGAAAGCCTTATGGATATCGGCGTACCTTCCTGTCCCGGCGGCACCATGGCTAATAACGAGCAGTGGCGACGCAGTGTTGATCAGTGGCGCTCCGTGCTGGACCGATGGTTCAGCACGCCGACTCCGGAACATATCATCAATCTCAGCATGTTCTCCGATCTGCGTATGTTGAGCGGTGACCCTTCTCTGGAACTGGCGCTGAAGGCCCACATAACCGGCCGTCTTCAGGGTAATGAAATTTATCTCGGCCATATGTTTGCCAACCTGCTTAGCTTTGCCGGGCCGTTGGGGTGGTTCGGGAAAATCCAGACTGAAAAGGGAGAGCATGCCGGGCAGATTGATCTCAAAAGAGCCGGCATCTTTACGATCACCGAGGGTGCCAAAATTCTCGCGCTGGCCCATGGTGTGCAGGAAACCGGTACGGCCCAAAGGATCGAGCGGCTGTCAGAGCAGGGGGTACTCACTCAAAAGGAGGCTGACGATCTGACCGCCAGCTTCTACGCACTGGTACATTTCCGCCTCCATGCCCAGGTTGACGCGATGGGCGCCGGGAGACAGCCGGATAATCGCATCAGACTGACTGAGTTGAACCGCATGGAACAGGAACGTTTGAAAGCGGCACTGGAGGGGGTGCGCTCTTTCCAGGAAGATATGGGGCGGCGCTACCGGCTTGGGCAGACGATGTAGGTTGATTAAGTTTAATTACTGCGAGACTTTTTACATAAGGAGCAAAGATGTCTCCAACACCACCTGACCACTCACCAGTGCGGGAAGTGCTTCAAAATCTGCGCATGACTGTTGGCCGCTACCTGGATTCTAAATCAGTCGATGTCCAGCACCGGGAGGTCATAAAAGAGCTGTACGGGCGCACCAATCTGACCGGCAGCTATACCGCGGCACTTGTTTTCGCCAATTTGATCGCGCTGCTTGGCTTGCTCTCCAACAGCGTCGCGGTCGTAATCGGCGCAATGTTGATTTCGCCATTAATGGGCCCTATTTTTTCGCTGGGGCTTTCATTTGCCATGGGAAATCTGGTTCTGGCTCGCAAGTCGGGACGTATCATCGCCATCAGCGTCATTTTGACGATTGCCGCAGCAGCATTATTTACCCTTATTTCGCCGCTTAAAGAAGCGACGCCGGAAATCCTTGCCCGCACCCGACCCAATATCTACGACCTGCTGGTGGCAATTTTTGCCGGAGCGATCGGTGCCATCGCCCTCTGCACCCGCAAAAACTATCTGTTCACCACAACCGGCATTGCCATCGCCACGGCAGTTATTCCGCCCTTGAGCGTCGTCGGATATGGCATCGGGACGCTGCAGTTGGGCATGGCAACCGGCGGCTTCCTGCTTTTTTTTACCAACCTCGTGGCGATCGTCATCAGCTCCGATATTGTGTTTATGATGCTGCGCTTTCGCTCATCCATGGTCGAAGAGGCAACATACCCTCTGAAACTTCGTATTAAAATCCTCGGGCTTACCTTGGCAGTGATATCGATCCCCTTGATTATCACCCTGGTGGGTGACATCCGCGCACTCAAGCTTTCAAAAAAGATGGAGCAGACTCTCAAGAGTCATCTTGATCTGGCTGGGCATTCACGCATGACCGGATTTTCGATCGACCATGAGGAGACGGGTGTCAAGGTGCTGGCATCGGTTAATACGGTCGGAGACATTGACGAGGACACTGAAAAGAGGCTGATGAATGCACTCTCGGCAGAGACCGGACAGAAGGTAATGCTGGAACTGGAGCAGGTGCTGGTCAAAGCGGACACAATTAAATTGCCGCAAACATCCCTTGCCAAAAACATCCTGGCAGCGCCTTCCGCACCAAAAGAAACGCTTGCGACCCTGCGTGGCAAAGCCATGGGGGTTGTCAAGGAAGGCTGTGATGAAGCGGGTATCTTTCTCGCCCCCTGGCCGGTCAGAGATTGTGTCATCAGCTTTAGCGACACGACGACATCTGTCTCACTTCACCTCATTGTCGGGCGTGATTTCCCTCTAAATGACCAGGAACAACGCTGGCTCGCCCTGGCGATTGAAAAAAAGCTGAATTATCCGGTAACGCTGACAACGGCAACCGTCCCGCTCATTTCCGATGTGACGATCAGCGACGAAGGGGTTCCTGACGAGAAAAGTAAAAAGGAGCTGGCGATTCTCAAGAAGTTTGCCGCTGCGAAACATCCTGTTCTGGTGACGCTCACGTACCCTCAAGGAAAGCGGACAGGAAATGGCGCACTGCTGAGGAATGCGGTACTATTAAAACAATATCTGATAAAAGAGGAGGGAGTACCGTCTGGACGGATAACTCTCAAGGCCGGCGGTTCTGGATATCAGGTTACGGTGGCGGAACCGGATATGAAACGAACTGACTGAGTCGCCATGATCGAGATGGTCCGCTTCGGCAAGTGCGCTTTGGTGGCCTCTCTCTGGGGCTGGAGGATATCACCGGACCACCTATGGGTGTTCGGTAATAAAGTGGGAGGGACGCTACATGAAGGTTGGACTGATGGGCTTTGGTAAAACAGGCAAAGCAGTGGCTACAATTCTGCTGCAGAGCGAGGAGACCAAACTGCAGTGGGTCGTGCGCAGGTCGCATACACTCGAGCACCGCTCTGTGCCTGAATTTCTTGGAATTTCGTCAAACGAGCCTGGGCTGATATACTCTTCTGAAGAATATTCCGCCGCCGAACTTATCAAGCGGCTACCGGTTGATGTGATTATAGACTTCTCTTCTCAAGACGGAATTGATTATTACGGCCACGATGCAGCAGATCAGGGGATTGCAATTGTCAGCGCAATCTCCTCCTACTATCCTGATAAAATTGAGCTTCTGCATCAATTATCACAGCATACAAGACTTTTATGGTCACCCAATATAACCATTGGAATAAATTTTTTGATCATTGCAGCAAAAATTTTAAAAAAAATAGCTCCCTACACGGATATTGAGATTATCGAAGAACACTTCAAGGCAAAACCGGAACTCTCTGGAACAGCAAGGAAGATTGCCGAAGCCCTGAGTTTGTCGGAAAATGATATCAAGGTTGTCAGGGCAGGCGGCATTATCGGAGTGCATGAAATCCTCTTCGGTTTTCCCTACCAGACGGTGCGACTTCGACATGAGTCTATTTCCCGGGAGGCATTTGGAAACGGTGTACTGTTTGCAGCACAACACCTGATTGAAAAACCAAACGGCCTGTACACTATGGAAGATCTCCTGATACCGTACTTTCATGTTGATGCGACCGTTTTCGAAAAATAACCGACTTGAATGCTACTGCAAAAATGCCTTTGTAAAGACTTTAGAACCCATACAAGCATTTTTTATCAATCCGGACCATTGACCACCTGATCCTGAAGCGGCGTTGTTCAAACCGTTTCGCGCAGAAGTTTCTGCCACATAAATTTGGCAAGAGGATATGAGGAGTTCACATGAAGTTTGCACTATTCTTTGCAATTCTTTTTTCCGCTCTGGTAATTACATTTTCACTACAGAATTCCCAGCTGGTACAGGTTCAGTTTTTGAACTGGTATTTCGAGGGAGCGCTTGTCTTTGTACTGCTGCTGACATTTGCCGTCGGACTTCTTGCCATGTATCTCGCCGCGCTGCCAGGACTCTTCAGGAGGCGTTCCGAGGTAAAGTCACTCCAAAAAGAACTTGAGCAATCCAAACGGGAAAATGAGCTACAACGTACTGAGCTTGCAAAGCAACACCAGGAGAAAGAAAATTTGCTGACTGAAAACAAAGGGCGCCTTCCTGTTGAATAGTATGTTGATCGCAATAGTTATATCCGGGTTTCTGGCCGCACTGGCAGCGCCCGCCCTGTACCACTTTTTGCCGAGGTGGGCCGGGCGGATCTGTCCGCTGCTGCCACTGTCGCTCTTTGCCTGCCTGTTGACCGTCGTCGGGCAGGTATCTGCGGGAACTCCCCTGATCTTTTCGCTCCCCTGGATTCCATCACTCGGCATTTCCTTTTCCCTCTATCTGGACGGCCTGGGACTGCTGTTTGCGCTGCTGGTGACCGGTATCGGTTTTCTGGTGTTTCTCTACACGCCTGCCTATATGAGTAACGACGTCAGACTGGGGCGTCTGACCGGCTGGCTGTTCGCCTTTATGGCCGCCATGCTCGGCACGACTCTGGCAGGCAATCTGATCACAATGTTTGTGTTCTGGGAGCTTACCGGTATCTGTTCCTATATGCTGATCGGCTTTGACCACGAACAGGAAGAGGCCCGCCGGGCAGCACTCCAGGCGCTCCTGGTAACCGGTATCGGCGGTCTGGCGCTTCTGGCCGGCTTTATTCTGCTGGGAAACATTTCCGGCACAATGGAACTGGCCGAACTGCTGGGGCGCGGCGATATTGTACGGGCTCATCCGCTATATCTCCCGGCACTTATGCTGGTGCTGGCCGGAGCCTTCACCAAGTCGGCCCAGTTTCCTTTTCATTTCTGGCTGCCATCCGCCATGGCTGCGCCGACCCCGGTCAGTGCCTACCTGCATTCCGCCACCATGGTCAAGCTTGGTATATATCTTCTGGCCAGGTTCTCGCCGGTGCTTGGGGATACAGAAGCCTGGGTGTATCTGGTTGTCATGACCGGCGGGATAACGATGCTGACCGGCGGGGTGACAGCCCTTCTCCACAATGATCTGAAGCAGATACTGGCCTGGTCCACTGTAAGCGCTCTCGGCACCCTGACACTGCTCTTGGGGCTCGGGACGCCGGCAGCAACCACTGCGGCCATGGTATTCCTGCTGGTCCACGCCCTCTACAAAAGCTCCCTTTTTCTGGCCGCAGGCGCTGTAGATCACGGAACCGGCACCCGCGACATCACCAGACTCGGCGACCTGGCCAGGGTCATGCCCTGGGTTGCCGCAGGCGCTGGATTGGCAGCGCTTTCCATGGCCGGCCTGCCGCCGCTGGCGGGTTTCATCGCCAAGGAACTGCTGTATGAAGCCAATCTCCAGTCGCCGCTGGCTCCGCTGGCGGTAACCGTCGTCTCGGTGTTCAGTAATTCCCTGGCCGTGGCCGCAGCGATCCTGGCAGCTTACACACCTTTTTTCAGCAAAAATTCTGTACACGATCTTCACCCTCACCATGTCGAGATCGGACTCTGGCTGCCTGTTTTGCTGCCTGCCCTCCTGGGGTTGTTGATCGGATTATTCCCCGGCCAGGTTGGAACATGGCTGGTGACCCCGGCTGTTACGGTGATCCGCGCGGGGGGGTCTCCGGTGCAGCTGGCCCTCTGGCATGGCTTCAACCCGGTGTTGTTACTCAGTATGGCTACCCTGGGAACCGGACTTGTCATTGCCGCCCTGCGCGGCCCACTGCTCCGAAAACTGTCCGTAGCCGGCAACATTCGTATGGGAGGAGCGGAGCGACTCTACGGTATATTTTTTAGTAGACTGCAGGGTTTTGCCTCCTGGCTGACGCTAACCATCCAGGGAGGCCGTCTGCGTAACTACCTGATGATAGTGGTCGGGGTTACGGTATGCCTGGTCGGATTCACCTTCCTTACGGGTAGCGGAGAACTGCCGGCAAGCCTGCCCAGACCCGACGGAGGAATCCACGAATGGCTGACCGCCGGAGTCATTCTGGCCGGTGCGGTCATGGCGATGGTTACCCGCTCGCGACTGGCGGCTGTTGCGGCCATAGGCACGGTCGGTTACGGCGTAGCGTTGATCTACATCCTGTTCGGGGCTCCTGACCTGGCCATGACCCAGTTCTGCATAGAAACCCTATCCATCATCCTGTTCGTTCTGGTGCTGCATCGCCTGCCTCAATTCACGCTCCTCTCAAACAGGGCAACGCGGGCGCGGGACCTTGTGGTAGCCCTATCCATAGGTGGGCTCATGACTCTCCTGGTTCTGATGACAGTTTCCCAGCCGCTATCCTCCCACATCAGCACCTGGTTCCTGGAACAGAGCTTTCCGGCTGGCCATGGTCGCAACGTGGTCAACGTGATCCTGGTGGATTTCCGTGCCCTGGATACCCTGGGTGAAATCACGGTCCTGGCCGTGGCAGCCCTTGGAGTGTACGGCCTGCTGAAAAAACGGCACAAGGAGGAGGGATAGACCATGCAGTCGCTGATCCTGTCAACAACTATACGGCTCCTTATGCCGCTGCTTCTGATGTTTTCCGTATTCCTACTGCTGCGAGGACATAATGAGCCTGGCGGCGGTTTCGTCGGCGGGCTGGTTGCCGCAGCCGCCTTTGCCCTTTATTCACTGGCACACGGCGCCGAGGCCGGCCGAAAAATGCTTCGGATAGAACCTCGCCTGCTGGTGGCTGCCGGCCTGATGACGGCCCTGGTGAGCGGCATGCTGCCTTTTATCACCGGCCAACCTTTTCTAACCGCTCTCTGGAGCAAGCTCCCGATGCCGATTATCGGCCATGCCGGCTCACCACTACTGTTCGATGCCGGTGTCTATCTGGTGGTCAGCGGCATGTCACTCCTGATTATCTTCAGCCTGATGGAGGAATAGGTGGAAAGCGTTCTGGCAATCGTAATAGGCGGATTGTATGCCGCGGGTATGTACCTGATGGTGCGGCGGAGCATTATCAAGATGATCTTCGGCCTGGCACTCCTGGGCAACGCCGCTAACCTTCTGATTTTCACGGTGGGAAGGCTTACCCGCGGCCGGCCTCCCCATGTCCAGCCAGGCGACCTGGTTCCTGCCTTGCCGGTGGCGGATCCGGTTCCCCAGGCTCTGATACTGACTGCCATCGTCATTGGATTCGGTGTCCAGGCCTTTGCCCTGGTCCTGATCAAGCGTGTTTATCAAAGCGTTGGAAGCGACGATCAGGACGACATGACCACGGAAAACCATCCTGGAGGTGAAAAGTGAAACATCAGCTGCTGTTCCTCCCGCTGCTGATACCACTTGTCACGGCTGTGCTCGGTCTGCTGGTCTGGAATAAACCGAAGCTGCAGCGACTTTTGGGGGTCTACGGAACAGCGGCGCTCCTGGTTTCCGGTATTGCGCTGCTGTCCACGGTGCTCCAGGAGGGAATCATAAGCGCTCAAGCCGGAAACTGGCCTGCTCCGTTCGGAATAACCCTGGTTGCAGACATTTTCAGTGCCTTGATGGTGCTGGCTGCCGGCGTAATGGGGCTTGCCGTTTCTGTTTATTCCCTGGCAGACACGGACCGCCACCATGAATCAGTCGGCTATCACCCCCTGCTTCAGGTGCTTCTGCTCGGCGTGTGCGGATCATTTCTTACGGGTGATCTTTTCAACCTGTATGTCTGGTTCGAGACCATGCTGATCGCCTCATTCGTGCTGTTGGCCATGGGCGGGCGACGGGAACAGATGGAAGGCGCCATCAAGTATGTGGCCCTGAACCTGATCGCCTCGGCCTTCTTTCTGGCAGGGATCGGCCTGCTCTATGGTGCCGTCGGCACCCTGAACATGGCTGATCTGGCTCTCAGGCTGCGGGCAGCTCCCCATGTCGGCACTGTGCCGGTGATTGCCGTGCTGCTTTTTTGCGCATTCTGCATCAAAGCCGCTGTTTTCCCTTTTTTCTTCTGGCTTCCCGCCTCGTACCACACGGCACCGGTGGCGGTTATTACCATCTTCTCTGCGCTGCTTACCAAGGTAGGGGTGTATGTCCTGATCAGGGTTTTCACCCTGGTTTTTGTCCAGGAAGCGGCAACTGGCCAGCCACTGATACTGGCGGCGGCAGCATTCACCATGCTTGCCGGGACCATGGGAGCCATTGCCCAGCCGGAGTTGCGGAGGGTTCTCACCTTCTGTGTCGTGAGCCAGATCGGCTATATGCTGATGGGTTTGGGAATAATGACTCCTACGGCCCTGGCCGGCAGCATCTTTTTCATGCTGCATATCATCGCCGCCAAGTCGGCCCTTTTCCTGTCAACCGGCATCGTGGCGCGACTGACCGGTACCACCGAACTTGCCAGGCTGGGTGGACTGTACCAGCGGCGGCCGCTTCTGGCAGCTCTCTTTCTGATACCTGCACTCTCCGTGGCCGGCATCCCGCCCCTCTCAGGATTCTGGGGTAAACTGGCCCTGATAAAGGCCGGACTTGGTGCCGGGCACTACCTGACCGTAGCTGTTGCCCTGGGGGTGAGTATCCTGACGCTCTATTATCTGGCCAGGGCCTGGTCAGAGACCTTCTGGAAGAAGCGCCCCGCAGAAGAAGATCATGAGCATCACCCCATTTCTTCAGTTCATCGGCGGCAGATGCTTGTGCCGACGGCGTTACTGGCGTCTGTATCGGTGCTTATGGGGATCGCGGCCGAACCGGTTTTTCGTCTGTCGCTGCTGGCGGCCCGGCAGCTTCTTGATCCGGGAAGCTACATCAATTCTGTGCTGCAGGCAATACCATGACGGCGTTCCTGGCCAATATCCTGCTGGCCCTGGCCTGGATGGCTCTGTCCGGCACCTTCACAGCCGGCGGAATGTTTACAGGACTTGTGTTTGGCTACTGCGTGCTCTGGATCGGCCGCCGGGACCGCAACACCACGGCCTACCGGGCAAAGATCATTGCAGTTGCCGAGTTCGTGCTGTTTTTCCTGAAAGAGCTTCTGATCGCCAACCTGCGGGTGGCCCACGACGTGCTCACCCCGAAACACCACATGACACCCGGTATCGTGGCGGTGCCGCTTGAGCTGGAAAGCGACCTGCAGATCACCCTGCTGGCCACCCTGATCACCCTGACCCCCGGAACCCTGAGCCTGCATGTTGCAGAGGACCGTCGGACGCTGTACGTCCATGCCATGTACATCGATGATCCCGGCAAGCTGGTTCAGGGAATTAAACAGGGATTTGAGCGGCGGGTGATGGAGGTATTTCAATGACACTGGCTGATTATGTTTCCCGGATTATTCTTCCTCTGCTTGGGGTTGGGCTTGTGCTCACCTTATATCGAATACTGCGCGGACCAAGCCTGCCTGACCGGGTGGTGGCGCTGGATCTGACTGCGACCTTCATAATTGCTATATCCGCCGTCTACTCCATCGCCAGCGGTCAGCCATCCTATCTTGATGCCGCTGTGGTACTGGCCTTGATCACATTTCTCGGAACCGTGGCTTTTGCCTATTACCTGCACCGGAGGGGTGGCAATGAATGACACCTTGATAGCCATTTTCATTGGCACCGGTACTTTCTTCTGTTTGGTGGCGGCCATCGGTGTGGCCCGCATGCCGGACATCTATATGCGTCTTTCCGCCGCTTCCAAAGCCTCGACCCTGGGGACAGGTTTTATCCTGCTGGCCGTGGCCCTCTTCTTCAACAGCACGGCAGTCACCGGCAAGATAGTTGCCATAATCGCCTTCACCCTGCTGACCGCTCCGGTGGCTGCACACATGCTTGGACGTGCCGCATATTTCAGCGGTGAACCGCTCTGGAAAAAAAGTGTACGTGACGAGCTGGGCAGCGGCGGGGAGTGGTTTCGGCACAAGGATAGCACTACTGAAAGGCCTGACGACCCTCAACCGACAATTCCCGACACAGTGTCCAATGAAGCACCGGGAAATAAACCTTACGAATCGAAATCAAAATAGATTTTTCCAAAGCGGAGTTAAGTTTATCTGTATTCTGGGCCGGCACTCATGAATCAACCTTGCTTTGATTGATCGGAGCCGGTTTGACTGGCTGATCACTTGGCTGCTTAGATTCCACCTTGACTTGAACGGTGGGCTTGGTTGTCGGAGCAATTGGCTCCTCTTTCTTCACTATTTCATTGCCCGCACAACCTCCGACAACAGACATGAAGCAACTCACTACAAGAATTTGACCCTCACGTTTTTTTTCATTTCTAACTCCTTTTTGAATACCCAGATAAATAGCCTGCCGAATCATAACTTGACTGAAACAATGGTTATCTTTATAATTAGCATCACTAATTATTAGTAATGCAAACTATCATGACAAGCCTATTTTGGGAGTTGACATGGGAAAAGATAAAAAGGCTACACCGGAAATCATCGATAATTTGAGGCGGGTGTTCCAGGCAATAAATGAATATTCAAAAACAGCCGAACGCTCAACCGGCTTGACAGGGCCACAGCTCTGGGCCTTAAAAATATTGGATAACACATCTCCCATAAGGGTATCAGACTTGGCTCAGCGTATGTATCTGCGACCGGCGACTGTTGTGGGAATCCTCGATCGACTCGAAATGAAGGGGCTTGTCTCACGAACCCGCTCAACGGAAGACCGCAGGGCAGTAGACCTGACTCTTACCGAAACTGGGAAGTTGCTAGCAGCAAAGTCCCCTGAAGTTGCCCAGGTTATGCTGATGAAAGGTCTGGATAAATTGACAGACGAACAGTATTCCACAGTTGAGGAGGGGATGAAGCTTATGGTGAGATTGCTTGGAGCAGAGCATATGACTCCACAACCTCTGCATGGTTAAGCAATAGTCCATCTTCAACGAGTGAAGCAAACAGGAGCCCATGGTTGTTGACAGGCCTGAGGTTTTGTACATGGAGACAAACTACATGAATTTGAACTGGCTCCAACAGATCGGAAACATCGGTGAATGGCCGGATACCGCGAATTCGGTATTGGCACTTTCAATTGCCGTCCTGCTCGGGCTGCTCGGTTATGGAATCCTCTTCAAGGTGCTGTTCCGACTGGTTGCCCGGCCGGATACCTCTTTACAGCAGGCTCTGGTTCAGCGTTGGCGGCATCCAGCAAAACTGCTGCTGCCACTGCTGGCCGTCCTATTGATTCTGCCTTCGCTGCAGTTTTCTGAGGAACTTGCTGCGCTCCTGCAGCATATGGGAGGTCTGACACTTATAGCTGCCGTCGCATGGTTTCTGTCCGCCACCATCTATGGTTTGCAGGAACTGGTCCTGCAGCGTTACGACGTCACTACCAGCGACAATCTCAAGGCGAGGGCTGTCTCCACCCAGGTCAACGTACTGATAAAGATATCAATGGTGCTGATTCTCATCATTGCCGGGGCGACCATGCTGATGACCTTCGACAAGGTGCGGCAGGTGGGGATGAGTCTTCTGGCATCAGCTGGGATTGCCGGGATCATTATCGGTTTTGCCGCCCAGCGCAGCCTGGCGACCCTCATCGCCGGTATCCAGATCGCTATCACGCAGCCGATCCGGCTTGACGACGTGGTGATTGTCGAAGGGGAATGGGGACGAATCGAGGAGATCACCCTGACCTACGTGGTGGTCTGCATCTGGGATTTGCGGCGTCTGGTGCTGCCGATCACCTACTTCCTGGAAAAACCTTTTCAGAACTGGACCCGGGTTTCAGCCGATCTGCTCGGCACGGTGACCCTGCACTGCGACTACCGGGTTCCGGTGGAGGCGGTTCGTGCGGAGCTGCAGGGCATTCTCGCAGGAAACGAACTCTGGGACGGCAAGGCATCCGGTCTGGTCGTCGTGGATGCAACCGACAGGACTGTCGTCCTGCGTGCACTGGTCAGTGCGAAAAACTCGGGGGATACCTGGGACCTGCGCTGCCATGTGCGCGAAAAGCTGGTTGAATTCCTGCAGCGCGAGTATCCGGATTGCCTGCCGCGGATTCGGGCCGAGATGGAATCGCTTTCAGACGGAATCCATCCGATGGCCAAAAACCGTTCTTTGGATCAGGATTCAAATTCTGAACATACATAAGTGAAAACATACCAGTATCAGGATTGGATGTATACTATGCAGTCCGTGCTATATGGCAGTTGTGTTATATATGACGGCCCTCATAGTAGCAGTTCTCCCGCCAGTTTCTGTTTTTTATAATTTTCTGCACACAATCGGATAGTTACAATTCAAATTTCTGCAAGCATTCTCTGGCGTGATAATTGCTGTAAACTAGTTAGTTTTCATCCAGAAACTCCGGATGCGAAACTGTTGGTTTACAATTCGGAAAGATGAAGTTTTTAGTCCTGGCAAGGAAATCAAGGAATTGCGCGGAGGCATACATCGGTACGCCGCATAAGCGAGGCCAAAGATTGACACCGTGATTGCCCCCCTGGCAAAACGGGATATAATTTCTCACGATCGTTTTTTTCCGTCTCATCTGGCAATACTTGCTCACAGGAGGTTTGGCATGACTAAAGACACGGTAGCATCAGAAAATAAACTCGATTCCGGCGCGAGCAGTGGAGAACAACCGAAACAGAGCGTTAACAAGTCCTTTGTTGTTGCCCAATGGCGTATGATTATCATTTTGTTGCTGGTTATTGCCGTTGCTGGCATGTATGTGTGGAAAAGCGTTGCCGTCAACAAAGCTACGGTACAACTTACGGAAAAGGCAGGTCGGATCATAACTGACCAGAACAAAATGTTTCTGCGACTAGCTGTCGTGCCGCTGGTATGGGCTGTGCGCAGCGAGATGATCAGGGAAAACTATGATCAAATCAACCTGTACCTTAACCAGTTCGTTAAAGAGCAAAACATGAAGGAAATTGTCGTTGCAAAACCTGACGGCGCCATAGTGGTAGCAACGAACAAGAAGTTTGAAGGCAAGCCTGTTACTGACATCTTCCCTGCTTCGGTGCTCCAGGAAGACAAGTTGACGGTTAGTTCCCTGGAAAACGGGGACATCATGGTAGCGTCTCCGGTCATGGGGTTAAGTACCAAAGTTGGGGTTTTGATAATGCTTTACACACCGGCGAGCTACAACCTGCAAGCCCCGTGACACTTATCTGCAGGTGAGCAAGGTAGATTCCAAGATATTAATAAATCTGATGTACTGGCGGAGGTAGTTATGAAAACTTTGATTATTGGGATAGTCCTTGTTGTTGGCCTCGGAGCGGCCGGGTATTTCGCAGTACCTTTTCTGATAGAACAAAAGACCGGAGGGCTTCGAGCAGAGGTCAAAGATTTGAGGCAACGACTTGAAAACGCAGAGTTATTTATCAAGGGGGAAGAAGAAGCCCGGAAGAATGTGCGGATAGAATCAGGCGCAGATGCGGCAACCATAACCAGGGCGGTGAATGCCATGGCTTCCAAAGTCACAAAGCTGGAGAGTTCCGTCAGTACGAATTTGTCGGCTGCAGATGCGGCGGTGAAAGAGCAAAAGGCCGCCACTGCGGCGGCCTTGAAGAAACAGGCAGAATCCTTTGAAAAGGAAAGCGGAGAGGTTCGTGCTCAACTCAGAGAGGCTATCTTCAAAACCCGCATGTCAGAAGTGCGCGGACGCATCTTGAAGGTAAAAACTGATCTTCTGGCAAAAAATATCGGGACAGCTGATGCAGAGATTGGGGTTCTGGTTGAGACGTTGGAAAAGATGAAAAAAGATGTGCTGCCGGAGACGATAAAAATGCTCGATACTGTACAGGCATCGCTCAGAAAGGCTCGTGGCGAGATGACAACCGACCTTCCTTCAGCCATGAAACGCGTGGATCTCTTGTGGCATGATATTGGAAAGATCAATAACGCGCCATGAAATGAGATCCGAGCTCAGTAAGTGATGCAAACTCTTCATGGAGGAAGTCCGATGAGCAAGAAACGATTGGTGGTAATCGGCGGTGGACCCGGTTGTAATAGCTGAATGTGAAGTAGCCAAGAAGTTATAATCTGGCAAGAGAACGGTGGAACAGGTGAATACAATGCCTCACGGAAAACGGCTCCACCAAAAATTGCATCAAGCTGTCTTTCCTGCATGCTACCCCAGCTTTATTCTGGGCAATCAGATTAACTTATTAGAGACCTACGCCCATTCTAGCCGATTTTTCACAGAAAATATTCATTTGTGTAGATAACATAAGAATGGCTGAATCTATGGGAATAATGGCAAGATACCGCCGTGGTTCAGATGAAAGATTTCTGCATAAGTAGTGAACAATTAACTTCATAAAACCAAAGGGGAGGTTACCATGCAGATTAAAATAAATACCGACCGTAACATCGAAGGTAACGAAGCTCTGGCCGCACATGTCAGCAGAGAAATTGAGCAGGCTCTGAGCCGGTTCAGCGAAAACATCACTCGTGTGGAGGTCCACCTGAGTGATGAAAACAGCAATAAAAAAGGCGGCAAAGACGGGATGAAATGCGTTATTGAGATCCGTCTAGAAGGGCGTCAACCTTTAGCGGTCACTCACCAGGCCACAACTCTGGAACAGGCCTTCAGTGGCGCAGCAGACAAGGTAACCCGATTGATCGAGAGCACCCTTGGACGGTCGGGAAATCAGCGGGGACACAGGGTTAGAATGCCTCCTTCCGGGCTTGATATACCAGAAGATGAGGAAAATGATGAAGTGTAATAATTTACAAATGCGCGAATCAAAAGCGATGCTTTGGAGCTCGGAATTTAAAACAGGAGGATAATTGCACTGCCTCACAGAAAAGGAGTTCTCTTATGCTATGCAAAGCCAACGAGTTAAAAGGATACCAACTGGACAGTCTTAACGGAAAAATCGGTGAGGTCGAAGAATTTTACTTTGATGACCGCCACTGGACGATCCGTTATCTGGTCGCCGACACTGGAGACTGGCTTACGGACAGGCAGGTGTTGATCTCTCCGTATGCGCTGCTTGACGTGAACATGAAAGAGCAACTAATCACCATAAATTTAAACAAAAAACAGATAGAAGAGAGTCCTTCCCTCGACAGTGACAAGCCGGTCTCGCAACAATTCGAGGAGGATTATTATGGATATTATGACTGGCCGATGTATTCGAACGGACCAGATATTTGGGGGTTTTCTCCCTACATTATGCGTGACCTTGAAAAACGGAGAGAATCCACTCTGGGAGAGAAAACCTGGGATCCCCATTTACGCAGTACTCATGAAGTCAGTGGTTATCACATCCAGGCTTTGGATGGCGAGATTGGCCATGTTGCAGATTTTATAATCGATGACGAAACGTGGACGATTCGTTATCTGGTTGTGGATACGCGCAACTGGTGGCCGGGGAAAAAGGTTCTGGTCTCACCGCAATGGATCGAGCGCGTCAGTTGGAGCGAGTCCAAAATCTTCGTTAATCTACCACTTGAATCAATCAAACAGTCACCGGAATACACGGATGAGCTTCTGCTGTCGCGGGATTACGAGACCATTCTGCATGTACATTACAATCGCACAGTGTACTGGACGGATATTCCGGACGAAAATAAACCGACGAAATAGCCGAAAAGGAGTCAGACATGAAAACGAAAGCAGGCTTATGGATCGATCACAGACAGGCAATTGTAGTTATTGTTTCGGCCACAGGTGAAGAGATTAAACAGATATCGTCACAGGCAGAAAAACAGCTTCGGCGTACCGGCAGCACGCCTCTTCAGGGTAATTTTGAAGCACAGAAGGTACCCGCGGATGCCAAACAACAGAGAGTTTATACCGCTCAACTCAACACGTTTTATGATGAGGTGATTGACTGCATCCGTGATGCAGAGTCCATTCTGATAATGGGCCCCGGTGTGGCAAAAGATGAGTTGAAAGGACGCCTTGAAGAAAACAACCTCGGTGACCGTATCTCGGGTGTTGAAACAGTCGACAATATGACGGACCCTCAGATAGCGGCGAAGGTTCGACAATACTTTGCACCGTGACCCTTGAGCTCATAACCAAGATTGTTTCCATCCGGAGTTTCCGGATGGAAACAAGGTAGAATTTATTCAGGAGACTTGCCATGTCATACTATTTCAGCAAAAAACTGCACGTGACCTTCGAAAAAGCCATGTCGAAAGTAATTGAAGAATTGAGGTTGGAAGGGTTCGGAATTCTCACGGAAATTGACGTTACGGAAACATTGAAACGGAAATTGAATGTTGATTTCCCCAATTACACCATACTTGGTGCCTGCAACCCCCCATTTGCCTACAGGGCATTACAGGCGGAACCCAACATAGGCTTGATGCTGCCCTGCAATGTCGTTATTCGGGAATTGGCTGATGGTGAAATAGAAGTGTCTGCCGTTGATCCGCTTGCCTCCATGCAAGCAATTCAAAACGAGGAGTTGCAGATCATTGCCAAGGAAATACAAGAGAAACTCAAAAAAGCAATTGATAATTCATAATGCACAGGAGGTCTGGCATGACTAAAGATACGCTAGCATCTGAAAACAAACTCAATTCCGGCGCAAGCAGTGGAGAGCAACCGAAACAGGGCGTTAACAAGTCCTTTATTGTTGCCCAATGGCGTTTGATTATCATTTTGTTGCTGGTTATTGCCGTCGCTGGCATGTATGTGTGGAAAAATATTGCTGTCAACAGT
>JBGSQD010000148.1:0-10365 GCA_041738275.1 Geobacterales bacterium | reverse complement strand
ATCTACAGCAAGTCCCTTCTCCCCAAGGGAGAAGGTGGCCGAAGGCCGGATGAGGGGGACAACAATGCCGTATAAATCAACTCCGCCCCCTCACCCGAGCCCACTCCCTCAGGGAGAGGGGACAATTTAACCGCCAAAACGGGAGATTAATTCTACTCAGGTTACTCTATTGCCTTTACTTACGTACAATGCCGTATTTCCTCATGCGGGCACGCAGGGTGCTGGCGTTGAGACCGAGAAGCACTGCTGCTCCGTTTTTCCCTTCGATGCGCCAACCGGTTTTCTGCAGCACCTGGAGGATGTGATCGTGTTCCATCTCAACGAGAGCCTTGAAATCCTGCCCTGTCGGCTCATCCGGCTTCCCCAGGGTCTCCAGCCGGTCAAGCACCTGTAATGCCCCCCCCTGGCTGATGATTACCGCCCGCTCGACGATACTTTCCAACTCCCGCACATTGCCGGGCCAGTGGTATTCCTGAAGGGAGTTAAGGGTCTCTCTTGACACTGTTTCTATCTTCTTGCCGATCTTTTTGTTGAATTTGGCCACAAAATGATTAACGAGCAGCGGAATGTCTTCCTTGCGCTGCCGAAGCGGCGGCATCGTGATCGGAAAAACATTGAGCCGGTAAAACAGGTCTTCCCGGAACCTGCCGTTCTTCACCTCTTCATCCAGATTCCTGTTTGTCGCCGCAATGATCCTTACATCGGTTTTTATGGTCCTGGGGCTGCCCAGTCGCTCGAATTCGCCGTCCTGGATGACCCGGAGCAGCTTGCACTGCATCTCCAACGGCAATTCGCCGATTTCGTCGAGGAATATGGTGCCCTTGTCAGCCAGTTCGAACCGCCCGATCTGCCGGGCATCCGACCCGGTGAACGCGCCCCTTTCCCGGCCGAAGAGCTCGCTTTCCACCAGGGTCGCCGGCAGTGTCGTGCAGTTGACCGTAATTAATGGCCGATCCTTGCGGGAACTGCTGCTGTGGATGGCGCGGGCAACCACTCCCTTGCCGGTGCCGGTTTCGCCCAGCAGCAGCACCGTCGCATTCATGGGAGCTACCTGCTCGACCTGGGTAAACACCCGTGACAGGGCATTGCTTTGACCGATGATCTCGCCAAAGTTCAACTGTTGGGCAATCTCCTCCCGCAGGTATACGTTCTCGGCCTGGAGCCGGTCCTTCAACTGTTTTATCTCCGCATAGGTTGTCTGGAGTGACGTTTCCGCTTTCTTACGCTCCTCAATCTCCTGCGTGAGCTGCAGATTAGCCTTAAGCAAATCACCAGTCCGTTCCTGCACCGTCTGCTCCAGCTCCATATTGTTTTCAAGGAGTTTTTTGTATAACAGCCGCACTTCCAGATTGTTGCGGATACGCATCTTGACTTCGACCAGATCAAACGGTTTGGCTACGAAATCTCTTGCGCCGGCTCGCAAGGCGCGAATTTTGTGGTCTGGCTGGGCTGTGATCACGAGGACCGGAAGATAACTGCCGGTCAAATCCGCCTTGAGCCCTTCCATGACCTGGAAGCCATCCATGCCAGGCATCTTCAGGTCGAGAAGGATCAGGTCGTAACAGTTTTTGCGATGCAGTTCGCAGACCTCCTGCGAATTCATCGTTGAGGCAACGGAGGTGTAGCCGGCTTCAATCAGGATCTGCTCAAGCAGAGTAACATTGGTCTCTTGATCGTCAACGATCAGGATGCTGGCGTTGAGTATATCGGACTCGGTAATAATCATATCTGTTCCTTTTTTACGCCCTTCGATTTCGCATATTTCAGTGTCATATCCAGCGTATCCATGAACTCGTTGAACTTGATCGGCTTGGTCAGATAACGGTAGAAACCGGCCTCCAGCCCTTTCTCGATATCGCGGGGTATGGCATTGGCACTGAGCGCAACAATCGGGATGTGCGCTGTTTCCGGGTCTTCGGCCAGTATTTTCAGGGCTTCCAGTCCGCTGATACCCGGCAGATTGATATCCATCAGGATGACATCCGGCATGCTGGCATGCGCAATCTCTATGCCGCGAATGGCGTCCTTGGCACTCAGGAAACGGATATCGGGCCGGCGCGCAATGAGATCCTTGACCAGCATCAGGTTAGCAGGATTGTCTTCGACGTAAAGCAATGTGTACATCTGCTGGGTGCTTTTGCCCTGCCCCATGGAGACCGACGTAAATTCGTCGGAATTGGCGGTAATTTGCGGTTCTGTTGTCCGGTTAAGCTCGAACCAGAACACACTCCCTTCCCCAATAGTGCTTTCCACCCCGATTTCGCCGCCCATCAACTCGATCAGCCGCTTGCAGACCACCAGGCCGATGCCGGTTCCCTGTTCAACGTCCGATTTTTGGCCGAGGCGATTGAACGGCTGGAAAAGCTGCGCCACCTGTTCCGGAGTCAACCCCTCGCCGGTATCCCGAACGCTGATACGAATCGAATCCGGGGGAGCCAGGGTAAATGTCACTTCGACCTTGCCGTCCGTCCTGTTGTATTTGATCGCGTTGGAAAGAAGATTGATCAGAAGCTGCTTAACCCTTGTCCGGTCGGCGTTGACAAAATAGGGTGTTTCAAAACGGGAAAAGGACACGCTTATACCGCGCTCATGCGCCTGCGGTTCGACCATGACCTCGCATTCGTGCATGACCTCGGCCAGTGATACCGGTTCCAGCGACAACGACAGCTTCCCGGATTCGATAAGCGCCAGGTCGAGTATTTCGTTGATCAGTTCCAGCAGATACCAGCCGGCCTTGAGGATCTGATCGATGCTGCGCTTTTGGGCCGGCGTCGGCGGCGGGAAGCTGGATTCCAGGAGTTGGGCAAAACCGAGGATCGCGCCCAGCGGCGTGCGCAGTTCATGGCTCATGCTGGAAAGGAAATCCGATTTCGCCAGGTTGGCTTTATCCGCCACGAGCATGGCTCTTTCCAGTTCGGCATTCTTATCCTGCAGTATCTGGTCGAGTCGCGCCTTCTCGGCATCCACCTGCTTGCGCGCCGTGTTGTCGGTGCCGATCAGCAGATAGCCGATGATGTTTTTTTGTTCGTCGCGCAGCGCGGTTACCGACACCACCGCAGGGAAACGGCTGCCGTCCTTGCGGATATAGGTCAGCTCGTAGATGTCCTCGATCCCGCGCCGTGCTTTGAAGACCAGCGCATCAAAACCGGGCGTGATGGGGGTTTCCAGTTCGATGCTGAGCTCCTTGGCCCGCACGATCACTTCCTCGGGATCGGAAATATCGGCCGGCGTGATCTTGTTCATCACCTCGTCGGCAGAGTACCCCAGCATCCGTTCCGCACCTACGTTGAAAATCTGAATGACACCATTCGCGTCGGTGGCGATACTCGAAAAATTCGCGGAGTTGAAGATCGCTCGCTGCAGCGCCCCTGCCTTGAGCAGCGCCTCTTCAGCCTGCTTGCTGACGGTAATATCCTCCATGGCCAGCAGGATAATGTGCGAGCCGATTTTTTCCCGGAATATCTGCCGGGCGTTGAGCAGGATGATTTTGCGGCCGATGCCGGGAAAATCATGATCGACCTCATACCCGTTGATGACGGTATCATTGGGGAGGATTTCCTCAAACAGTACCCGCAGCTTGGGAATATCCCATTGCCGGTTGCCCAGGTCGTAGATGAATTTCCCGATTGTCTCATCGGGCGTCACCTTGAAGGTATCGTAGAAGCTGTGATTGGCTGTGAGAACCTTCAATTCGGCGTCCAGCACCACCAAGGGCTTACGCACAGTTTCAACAATATTTTCGGCATATTCCCGGGCGTCCTGGATTTCGACACCCAACAACTTGGCAACCGTACCGTCAACGATGGAGCAAAGGATGTGACCTTTCTTGTTTTCCGCATCGTTTACCGCAACACTTTGAAGTTGGCCGAAGATCACCGTGCCGTTTCTTCCTGTAAGCCTGACCTCACATTTTTGCATCCCCACTCTCTTCAAAACAGTTTCGAGGTGACTGGAAAATGCCTCTTTCCCGCCGGCATCGATAATGAAAGCGGCAAAGGGTCTATTGAGCAACAGACTCCTCTCTATGCCCAGTATTTTCGCGCCGGCCAGATTTACCTTCTCGATCAGTCCGGTCTCATCAAAGGTGAAATAGCCCACAGGGGCAAAATCATACAGTTCGGAATAGGTATTGCGTGATAATTCAAGCTCCTCCTGGACCCGGATCAGTTCTTCGTTCTGCATCTCCAGTTCGACCTGCTGATTCTCAAGTTCTTCCTGAGCGCGGCGCAGTTCTGAATTCTGCACCTCCATCTCGATCTGGTATACCTCAAGCTCATGGGCAAGCCGCTGCGTCGCCTGCTTGGTCCGGCGCGGCACTGATTCTGCTGTTTTTTCACTTAACCGTTCTTCCGCCTGGTGGCGCAGTTCAGCCGCTGACTTCAGCAGGATTGTTTCATTTTCGATGCCCATTGCTACCCCTTTAATCTACCTTCTTCATTCGGCATTCAACTGTGCCTTGAGTTTTGTTATTTCTGCCCGCAATTCTGCCTCCAGCGCCTTGGCTGCGGTGATGTTGGAGAAGGTGATCACCACCCCGGCGATAACATCCTCCATGGTGCGGTAGGGCATGATGCGCACCGAAAACCAGCGTCCGTCGGTAGTGGCGATCTGCTTTTCCGAATAGGCCAGTTTCCGCAGCACCTCCCGCGCTTCATCAGCCATCTCGGGATAAAGCAGGTTGCTGGTGATGTCGGAAAGCGGACGGCCCACATCGCCCGGCAGCAATTTAAAAAGCTTGTCGGCCCCGGGGGTAAAACGCCGGACGTGAAGTTGATTGTCCAGGAACACGGTGACTATTTCCGTGCTGTTGAGCAGGTTCCTCATGTCGTTGTTCACCCGGCTATACTCGTCCATTTTGGACTGCTGCTCGGCGTTGACGGTCTGCAGTTCTTCATTCAGAGACTGCATCTCTTCCCTGGAGGTGGTCAGTTCCTCGTTGGTGGACTGCAGCTCTTCGTTGGTGGACTGCAGTTCCTCATTGGTGGAGGTGAGTTCTTCCTGGGAGGATTGCATCTCCTCGCGGGTAGCCTGAAGTGCTTCACGGGCATGCTGCAGTTCCTGCTCCAATTCCAGAACCGATGCATTGCCGGCGGAAACCTTCCTGGAGCGGCCCGTTGTCTTGTTGTCAG
Source organism: Geobacterales bacterium (assembly GCA_041738275.1). Classification (GTDB taxonomy): domain Bacteria; phylum Desulfobacterota; class Desulfuromonadia; order Geobacterales; family Pseudopelobacteraceae; genus JACPFJ01. The sequence continues at coordinate 5,236 of JBGSQD010000148.1, read as the reverse complement.
GGTGAGCTATTACGTCGTTAAAGACGATCATGACCATCCCGCGCAGCGCCTCAGGATCTTCGATCGCCTGAACAGTGATGTCAACGCCATGGGCATCGGCGCTAGTGCCGACCTTGAGCCCCTTGATAGTGATCGCCATTTTTTGCCGGAGTGCCTTATGGAAGGCGCTGCCCAGATCAAAACGGAGCCCGTCACGGGCCATGGCAAAGATATTCCAGTTGGCCTTGCCGGCCGCCGGCTCCAGGTATTTGCCTGTCCGGCCGCTGATATAGATGATATCGCCCTTTTCGTTGGTCAACACGGCAGGCGGTGAAAAGTGCTGCAGAAGCAGCTGGTCGGCAATGGTCTGGAGATTTGGCGCTGGTTTCAACATCTTTAACTCCTTGGAAACTCCCTTCTGGGCAGGGACAAAAGAGGCGGGAAAAGCGAGCTGGTCCGCTGACACGAGGGATTCGCGCCGCTGGAAAAGTCTCGACTTGATATCCAGTGATGCGAAAAGATCGGTGAAGGTGCTGACCGCCTCCGAACTACCCAAAAACAGGACGCCGCCAGGGTTGAGGCTGTAGTGGAAGAGCGGCAGCAGCTTTTTCTGCAGTTCCGGCGACAGATAGATCAGCAGGTTGCGGCAAACCATGATATCCAGCTTGGTAAAGGGGGGGTGCATGATGATGTTCTGCGTGGCAAAGGTCACCATCTCCCGGATCTCCTTGCCGACCCGGTAGCCGTTCTCTTCCTTGATAAAATACCGCTTCAGCCGCTCGGGAGATACATCCGCGGTGATGCTTTCCGGGTATACCCCCTGGCGCGCCTTGTCGATGGCGTCACCGTCCAGGTCGGTGGCAAAAATCTGCAACGAATAATTCTCCTTGGACTTGACCAGCCCCAGCGCCTCCTTGAAGGCAATGGCCAGGGAATACGCCTCCTCCCCGGTTGAGCAGCCTGCCGACCAGGCCCGGATAGTCCCACCGTCCGGGCGAGCCGCCAGGATCATCGGGATTGCGTTTGTCCGCAGCCTTTCCCATGCATCAGGATCGCGGAAAAAACCGGTCACACCGATCAACAACTCCTTGAAGAGGAGTTCCACCTCCTGGGGGTTCTCCTGCAGAAAGCGGACATAGGAGGAAATCCTGCTGATCTGGTGAATGCCCATGCGCCGTTCGATCCTCCGGTGCACGGTGTTCTTCTTATACAGGGAAAAATCGTGGCCGGTCTTGTTCCTCAAAAGAATGAGGACCTTCTCAATGGCGCTTTGATCTTTTTCTTCGAGCGGGAGTTCGGACTTGGTGATGACCAGAGCGTGCCGGAGATAGTCGATGATCTTTACGGACAGACCCTCTGCCGGAGCCGTTATGTCAGCCAGACCGGCCTCTATGGCGCTTCTGGGCATGCTGTCGAACTTGGCCGTGGCAGGCTCCTGCACCAGCGCCAATCCCCCCTTTTCCTTGATGGACTTGAGCCCCTTCGTGCCGTCCGAGCCCATACCGGAAAGTATGACGCCGATGCTGTGCTGCTGCCGGTCCTCGGCCAGGGAACGGAGGAAGAAATCGATAGGGAGGCGCAGGCCGCGGGCCGCTGTCGGCTCGAACAGGTACAGCACGCCGTGCAGAATGGACATGTCCTTATTGGGGGGGATCACATAAACGCAGTTCGGCCGGACCTTCATCCGGTCCTTGACCTGAAAAACCTCCATGCGGGTGACCCGCTGGAGCAGTTCAGGCATGATCCCTTTGTGGGTCGGGTCCAGGTGTTGGACGATGACAAAGGCCATGCCGCAACCTTGGGGGACATTCGCAAGAAAAAGCTCCAACGCCTCTAATCCGCCGGCTGAGGCCCCGATGCCGACAATGGGAAAAAGGGTGCCCTCCTGCTGCGGCGTGGCGGTTTTGGGAGGCCGAACAACAGGTTTTGAATCAATATTCTTGGAATTTAAACGTTTTTTCATATCGTCAAGTGTACCAGCATTACCATGAATGTACTAAGAGTATTTCTAAAAGCTGATTATTATCCCGCAATATATTGTGGTTCCGCCAAATGCTGAGGCCTCGCCGTACATTCATAAGGTTTTGGCTTCCCGCACCGTCGACCTAATACCCTGTAATTAAAGACAGTCACTGCTTGTTTTTTATTATTAGGCAGTTGGCAGGCTAATTGCCTTACTCAGTACAATATCCTGGTCATCCCTACCAACACCTGCGCTTTTTTCATTGCAGGGGATTGGGTTTTACTGATTTCAACGGCTGCTGTTTTTATGGAGGCAAAAATGAATCTGGTTCGTACTGCATGGTCAGCAATCAACAAAAGCACTGTTAACAAATTTCGAAAGGAGATTTTATGAAAAGAATTGGGTCGCAGAAAGTTTATCTTGTGGTGATGTTCATTCTGAGCGTTTTTATTATTCTGCCAGGATGCGGAGGAGGGGAAGCAGGAGGCGGGAAATGGGATTCACCATCTGTAATCCCCACCGTCACCTTCACAAATCCAGTCAACAATCAGACTGATGTGCAGATTCTCAACAAAATCACGGCAGTCTTCAGTGGGGTAATGGACCCCGCAACGATTAATTCTTCAACATTTACAGTAATGCAAGGGTCATCGCCAGTTACAGGCAATGTGACCTATGATGGCGTAACTGCGGTATTTACGCCGACAAACCTCCCTCTCGCACCCAACACCAGATTTACCTGCACAATTACCACTGGGGCCAAGAACCTGTCTGAAATACCCCTGGCAATGGATTATGTCTGGAGCTTTACCACGGGTGCAACAGCAGATACAACAGCACCAACGGTAACCGATACCATCCATGACAACAACGCGATCAATGTAGCCGTCAACACCAAAGTCGGCGCAACCTTCAGCGAGGGAATGGACCCCTTGACAATAACCAACGCGAATTTCACGTTGAAGGAAAAAGTCTCCGGCACAGCAGTGGCCGGCACAGTAAGCTATTCAGGCTTGAGTGCGGTATTTACGCCATCGAGTAATCTTGCCTTCAATAGAGGCTACACCGTCACCGTCAAAGGCGGGGTCAATGGCGTCAAGGATCTCGCAGGCAATCCAATGGCCAATGATTTCGTGATCAGCTGGACAACCGGCGCGGCACAAGACAACACCGCACCCACAGTAACCGATACCATCCATGACAACAACGCGACAAACGTCGCCGTCAACACCAAGGTCGGCGCAACTTTCAGCGAGTGGATGGACCCTTCGACGATTACCAACGTGACTTTCACTTTGAAGGAAACAGCCACCGGCGCAGTTGTAGCAGGCACATTAAGCTACTCCGGCGTGAGCGCATTATTCGTACCATCCAGTAATTTGGCCGCCGGTACACGCTATACTGTCACAGTTAAAGGCGGGAGCAGCGGTGTAAAAGATCTGGCAGGCAATCCAATGACAAATGACTTCGTAATCAGCTGGACGACTATTGCGAACGCCGGTTCGGCCAGTGACAACACAGCGCCGACTGTCACCGATACCGTAAATGCCAACCGAGCGATAAATGTAGCCGTAAATACAAAAGTCGGCGCAACTTTCAGCGAGTGGATGGACAATTTGACTATAAACAATACTACGTTTACGTTGCATGAAACAGTTTCCGGCACTGTGGTTGCAGGTACCGTGAGCTACTCAGGCGTGAACGCAGTATTTAAACCGCTGAATCTTCTTGCCCACAATACCCGCTACACCGCCAGAATCATAGGTGGAGCCGAAGGTGTCAAGGATCTGGCCGGCAATCCGATGACATTTAACTATACATGGAACTGGACCACAGGAGCGGCACCAGATACCACCGCACCGACTGTAACCGGGACCATCAATGCCAATAACGCGACAAACGTTCCCATCAATACAAAGATTGGCGCAACGTTCAGCGAGGCAATGGATCCCTTTAAAATGACCAACGTAAACTTTACGTTGAAGGAAACTGTCTCCAGCACAAACGTAGCAGGCACATTAAGCTACTCGGGCGTGAACGCGGTATTTACCCCGTTAAGTGATCTCAAGCAGAATACCGGTTACACCGTTACAGTAAAAGGCGGCATAAACGGCGTTACTGACCTCGCAGGCAATCCACTCGCAAATGACTATGTTTGGAGCTGGACAACCGGCACGGAGCTGGATACTACCTCGCCCACAGTGATTCTGGTTTTTCCAGCTGATCTTGCCACAGGGGTGGCGGTCAACAGTTCTGTCAATGCAACGTTCAGCAAGGCGATGGACCCTTTAACCATCACCAACCTTGTCTTTACATTAAATGCCGGTATCACTCCAATTAATGGACTGGTCACCTATGATGCCATTACCAGGATCGCTACCTTTAACCCTTCCAGCGATCTTTTAGCCAACACCACCTATACCGCTACCATTACAACCAACGCCAAGGACCTGGCAGGAAACGCATTGGTCTCTAACAAGGTATGGAGCTTTACCACAGCAGCAGCTCCAATATTGAATCCGTCGGTAAATCTTGGTTCGGTTGCACAGTACGGTACATTTGGCGGTACTGCCGGGATGACCAACCAGGGGATTCTGACCATCATCAATGGCGATATCGGGACCATCGCCACGACTACCTCTACGGTAACCGGGTTCCACGACACGGAAGGGGATATCTTTACGGAAACCGGCTCCAATATCGGAACCGTGAACGGGACGATCTACACATGCACCAATTCCGTTACCGGCCCTAATTCCACCGGTGTTAATGCTGCCTATTGCGCAGCGGCAACCCAGGCCCGTCTCGACGCGCAATCCGCTTACCTGGTGTTACAGGCAATGCCGTCCAACGGGGTTCTGGCCGGCAATCTCGCCGGGTTAACCATTAATCCCGGCGTTTACACAAACTCCTCGTCGGTACTGATTGAAGGAGGGGATCTTACCCTCGACGCCCTTGGTGATGCAAATGCGGTGTTTGTCTTCCAGATCGGCAGCACGCTGACCGTTGGCGGACCTGGAGCAGCATTCCCGCAAAGCATCATCCTTGCCGGCGGTGCCCAGGCCAAGAACGTGTTCTGGCAGGTCGGTACCTTCGCGACGATCAACGCAGGCGGCGGCGGAACCATGGTTGGAACCATTATTTCTCAGGCAGGTGTCTCATTCTCCACAGCAGGCAATGTCGCGTTAGTGACACTGAACGGCAGGGCGATATCTCTGGGCGCTTCAGTTACGATGACCAACACCGTCATTAACGTGCCTGCGCCGTAAGGGACAGTCCCCCCTCCCCTTGCGG
>JBGSQD010000125.1:0-8530 GCA_041738275.1 Geobacterales bacterium | reverse complement strand
GTCACGGTGTTTTTTCGGCTTACCAATTGTGCTTTTTATTAATGTAACATGTAATTTGGGGCTCATAAATAGATCCACCTCAATGATTTATTCAGTTAAACCGCGACGTGCAGCGATATCTTCTGGTGTTTTAAGTCTTTTAAGACCAGCAAAAGCAGCCTTTACTACATTGTGAGGATTATTGGAACCAAGACATTTGGAAAGGATGTTGTTAATCCCCGCAGCCTCAAAAATAGCACGTGCAGCACCGCCTGCAATAACACCTGTACCAGCTGAAGCAGGTTTCATAAGAAGCTTACCGGCGCCAAACTTACCTTCTATTTCGAAAGGAATCGATTGGTTTGGGCTCACAGGAACCTTGATCAGATTCTTTTTAGCCTGTTCAACGCCTTTTCTGATAGCCTCTGGGACCTCATTTGCCTTGCCAAGACCATAACCTACATGGCCACTGCCGTCACCAACAACAATCAGTGCTGAAAAGCTGAAACGACGACCACCTTTTACAACTTTTGCGACACGACTGATATGCACTACACGGTCAGTAAGATTCAGTTCTGCCGGATTAATTCTACTCAATGAAAACCTCCTCGAACGCTTTAGAAAAGAAGCCCGGCCTCGCGGGCAGCTTCAGCCAGTGCTTTAATTCTCCCATGATAGAGAAAACCGTTTCGGTCAAACACAACCGAGGTAATACCTTTTTCAATTGCTAAGCGGGCAATATCTTTGCCTACAAAAGTTGCTGCGGAAATATTACCTGTTGATGATAGTTCTTCTGCCCCTGAAGACAAAGTGGAGCATGCAACGATCGTTGCCCCCTTCGTGTCATCGATAAGCTGGGCATAAATGTGTCGTGCACTTTTAAATACATTAAGGCGCGGACGCTCTGTAGTGCCACGTACTTTTTTACGAACACGAACTTGTCGTTTGAGGCGTGTTATGGTTTTAAGTGCAGTTTTTGCCACAAAAATCTCCTTATAAAGACTATTTTTTGCCTGTTTTACCGGCTTTTCTTAGGATAGTCTCGTTAGCGTATTTAATCCCCTTGCCCTTATATGGTTCTGGTTCGCGGAAAGATCTGATCTTGGCAGCTGTCTGTCCAACGAGTTCTTTGTCAAACCCTTTGACAGCAAGTTTTGTCATTTTTTCCACATTAATGTCGATACCTTCGGGAATAGGGAAGTTGACTGGATGAGAATAACCAAGACTCAGTACCAATTCATTTCCTTTTACTTCGGCACGATAACCAACGCCATTTATTTCCAGATCGGTCTGAAAACCCTTTGTAACGCCGACAACCATGTTGTTGATCAAAGTGCGAGTCAAGCCATGGGCGGCACGCGATGAAGTGTTTTCATCGTTTCTGGTGACAAGAATATTAGTCTCAGAAATGTCCAGGGTGACGCACGGCATTATCTGACGGTTTAGTTTGCCATTTGGCCCTTGTACAGTGAGTACAAAATCGTTAAAAGTGAGCTTGACACCCTTAGGTATTTCAATGGGAAGCTTCCCTATTCTCGACATTGATTCATGCTCCTTATTTTCAATAGTTACCAGATGGTGCAGAGGATCTCGCCGCCAACACCTGCTTTGCGAGCAGCGCTGTCGGTGATAATTCCCTTAGAAGTGGAAAGTATCGCCACACCCATTCCGCTTTTAATGATCGGAATATCTTCAGACTTCTTATAAACGCGACCACCTGGCTTACTAACACGTTTGATCTCATTTATCACGCTGTCTTTTTCATCAATATACTTAAGATATACCCTAAGTACACCCTGAAGATTATCAGAGATAACCTTATAATTCTTGATGAAACCTTCCTGCTTAAGAACAGTAGCGATATTTACTTTAAGATTAGAAGATGGAATATCTACCTTCTGAAGCTTAACCATGTTCGCGTTTCTGATTCTGGTTAGCATATCGGCAATTGGATCTGTCATGGACATTGTTCGTGACTCCTGTCTATTTCTTCATTCGTTATTGATTACCAGCTGGATTTGATCACGCCAGGTATCTGTCCCGAGGAAGCATATTTACGGAGGCATATCCTGCACATCTGAAACTTGCGGTAATATGCTTTCGGTCTGCCACATACCTTGCAACGACTATGTTGTTGCACTTGAAATTTTGGCTTACGCTGGGATTTGATGATCATTGAAACTTTTGCCACGGAATCCTCCCGAATTTCTTAGTTCCTGAACGGCATGCCCAGGTACTTAAGCAACGCCCGACCTTCATCATCGGTTTTAGCGCTTGTAACTATAGTTATATTCAAACCTTTGATCTTATCAACTTTATCATAATTGATCTCAGGAAAAATAAGCTGTTCTTTAATGCCAAGGGTATAATTGCCTTTTCCATCAAAGGCTTTGGCTGAAACACCCTTAAAATCGCGCACCCTGGCCAGTGAGACATTCAAGAGACGATCAAGAAACTCATACATTCTATCACGACGTAATGTTACCATACATCCAATCGGCATACCTTGGCGCAATTTAAAAGTAGCGATAGATTTCTTTGCTTTAGTAATCACTGATTTTTGACCAGTGATTGCATTCATTTCAGCGGCTGCAGAATCAAGTATTTTAATATTCTGAATCGCCTCACCAAGACCCATATTGACCACTACTTTTTCTATACGCGGGACTTCCATGATATTTTTGTAGCTGAAGTCTTTGAGCAACTTAGGAACTACTTCAGCATCATAAATTTCTTTAATTCGGGCCATCGAAAATCTCCTCCTATCTATTTCTCAAGAGAGTTGCCGCATTTTACGCAGTTTCTCTGTTTTTCGCCATTATCCAGAACTGTTTTTCTGATCCTTACCGGCTTGGCACACTTGGAACAGAACAGCATGACGTTGGAGATATGGATCGAGGCTTCTTTTTCTTTGATCCCTCCCGCCTCATTGCCACGGGCCTTAAGATGGCGTTTGACCATGTTAAGTCCTTCGACAATTACACTATCCTTTTTAGGCAACAGTTGCAGAATTTTACCGGTTTTGTTCTTCTCTTTCCCGGCAATAACCATCACTGTATCACCCTTGCTGACATGTGATTTTGTAGCTTGCATCTTTGTTTCTCCGATTCGGATTTAGAGTACTTCTGGCGCGAGGGAAATAATCTTCATGAACTTTTTAGCCCGCAGTTCCCTGGCAACAGGGCCAAAGATACGAGTACCAATCGGTTCTTTCTGATTGTTGATAACAACTCCCGAATTATCATCAAAACGGATAAAAGAACCATCGGGACGGCCTAGTTCTTTGGCAGTTCTAACAATGACTGCCTTGACAACATCACCTTTTTTGACTTTTGAGTTCGGAAGTGCCTCACGTACAGAGGCTACAATTATGTCTCCAATTCCGGCATACTTCCGTTTAGAACCACCTAGCACCTTAATGCAAAAAAGTTTCTTGGCTCCGGAATTATCGGCAACATCTAGTATTGACTGCATTTGTATCATTACTGAGTTCCCCTATCCTAAGAGATGCTTTCGATAATCTGTTTCAGGTTCCAGCGCTTGTCCTTGCTTAACGGACGACACTCGATGATCTGAACCCGATCTCCCATCTTGCAACTGTTATTTTCATCATGAATCTTATACTTAACGCTACGCTTGATGTATTTATTATATACCGGGTGCTTGACAAGCCTGTCCACTCTGACAACAGCGGTTTTTTCCATCTTGTCGCTTACCACGATACCTACCTGTAATTTTCTGTGACCACGCTCACTCATCTGTAACTCCCTATGGCTTGTTCTCGGTAATAATAGTGCTTACCCGGGCTATATCTTGACGGAGCCCCTTCAGTTTGGCAGTATTTTCGAGCCTGCCAGTATGCAACTGAAACTTTAGATTAAAGAGTTCCTGAGTAAGTTCACTCTTCTTCTTGACAAGGTCCTCAGCAGTCAGTTTTCGAAATTCACTAGGCTTCATGGTTATCACCTCTGGCAATAAACTTTGTAGAAAGAGGTAGCTTATGTGCAGCTAACCGGAGTGCCTCGCGAGCAATTTCCTCAGTAACACCTTCCATCTCATAAAGAAGAGTGCCGGGCTTGACAACAGCAACCCAGGAATCAGGTGATCCTTTGCCTTTACCCATCCTTGTTTCAGCAGGCTTGGATGTTAATGGCTTATCAGGGAAAACCCGAATCCAGATTTTTCCGCCCCTCTTGATATAGCGAGTCATGGCAATACGTGCCGCTTCTATCTGACGAGAATCTAACCAGCCGCACTCAGTGGCCTGTAAACCGAACTCGCCGAAGGAGAGAGTTGTACCACGGCAGGGTTTGCCGTTCATGCGCCCCTTCATTTGTTTTCTATGTTTAACCCGTTTCGGCATTAACATTGAAACTTACTCCTGTTCCGCAATGAATTAATTTATTGACCGGGTAGTATTTCGCCCTTGAATATCAGCACCTTGATCCCAATGAGACCATAGGTTGTCTTTGCTTCAGCAAAACCATAATCGATATCAGCACGCAGCGTATGAAGAGGTACTCTTCCTTCACGATACCACTCTGTTCTGGACATCTCTGCTCCGCCCAGACGTCCGGAACAAGTAATCCTTATTCCTTTTGCCCCAAATTTTAGTGCGGATGTCACACTCTTTTTCATGGCTCTACGAAATGCGATTCTGCGCTCTAGCTGAAGCGCCACATTCTCAGCAACCAATTGTGCGTCAAGTTCCGGCTTCCGAACTTCACTAATATTAATGAATATTTCTTTGGAGGTAAGACTTGCCAGTTCTTTTTTTATGGTTTCAACTTCAGAGCCTTTTTTACCGATAATCAGGCCAGGTCTCGCCGTAAAGATGTTAATCTTCGTCTTGTTAGCAGCCCGCTCAATTTCGATTTTTGAGACACCTGAACTATAAAGACGTTTTTTCAGGTATGCACGAATCTTGAGATCTTCATGTAATAGCTTTGCGTAATCTGCTTCCGCATACCATTTTGAATCCCATGTCTTTATTACGCCAAGCCTGAAGCCTATCGGATTTACTTTTTGTCCCAAACTACACCTCCACGTTATGAAACTATTTCGAGTCTGAAAGTGTTACATTTATATGGCTGGTTGGCTTACGAATCTTACTTGCGCGCCCCATGGCGCGAGGCACGAAACGCTTCAGAACTGCCCCGCCATCTACAAAAATGGTCTTTACGAACAACCTATCAACATCAGAAACACCCTTTTGCTCCGCATTAGCAACTGCAGACCTAAGCAGCTTAATTATAAGCTTTGCAGACGGCTGGGGGAGGAATCTGAGGGTATTGAGAGCGTCCTGAATACCCTTACCTCTGACGAGATCTACAACCAGACGTGTCTTGCGCGGAGAAAGACGAATAGATGTAAGTTTTGCGCTGGATTCCATTTAAAGCTCCCTTGCTACTTCTTAACTTTGCTTTTCTTATCGGCTGCATGGCCGTGAAAAGTCCTGGTTGGGGAAAATTCGCCCAACTTGTGACCAACCATGTTTTCAGTTACGTACACCGGTATAAACTTTCGGCCATTATGCACCGCAAGGCTGAGCCCAATAAAATCAGGCGTAATGGTTGATCGACGCGACCAAGTTTTAATAATTTTTTTTGAATTCGGACCTTCGGACTGTACCTTTTTTGCCAGGTGACCATCAACAAAAGGACCTTTTTTAATTGAACGTGCCATTATTCAGCCTCTCACGCGTTATTTGCTACGCTTCTTGACAATGAAGCGATCAGATGACTTATTAGTTCTGGTTTTGTATCCTTTAGTTGGAATGCCCCAAGGAGTAACCGGATGCCGTCCACCTGAAGTACGTCCCTCACCACCGCCATGAGGATGGTCTACAGGGTTCATGGCAACACCGCGAACCTTAGGTCGCTTTCCAAGCCATCGTGAACGCCCGGCCTTGCCGATGCAAACCTTCTCATGATCAAGGTTCCCCACCTGGCCAATCGTTGCGTAACAATCCTGAAGGACCATCCGCACTTCACCAGAAGGAAGCTTTACTTGTGAATATCTGCCTTCTTTAGCCATGAGCTGTGCAAAAGTTCCTGCACTTCGTGCAAGCTGGGCACCCTTGCCAATTTTAAGCTCAATATTGTGAATGATTGTACCCAAAGGTATTGCCTTGAGCGGCAACGCATTTCCCGGCTTGATGTCAGCCTCAGGTCCACTCAGCACAGTATCACCAACTTTTAGATCAAGCGGAGCCAATATATACCGCTTTTCACCATCCACATAGTGGAGCAAAGCAATACGCGCGCTACGATACGGGTCATATTCAATACTAGCTACCTTAGCAGGAATACTGGTCTTCTCACGGCGGAAGTCTATAATACGGTACGTCTGTTTGTGCCCGCCACCTTTGTGACGAGAGGTAACACGACCATACGAGTTTCTGCCCCCGGTCTTCTTTAATTTTAAAAGAAGAGACTTCTCGGGTGTAGTAGTTGTGATTTCTTCGAACGTCGAGCAGGTCTGATGCCTACGCCCTGCTGATGTCGGATTATAACTTTTGATTCCCATTGTGAACCCCGAAAGTATTGATTAAACCTCAAAGAAATCTATGGATTGCCCTTCTTGCAGCGACACATAGGCCTTTTTCCAGTTGGACCGTTTAGCAGAGTTACGGCCGAATCTTTTTACCTTGCCAGAAACATTTACGGTTCTGACATCTTCAACCTTAACCTTGAAGAGAGCTTCTACCGCTTGCTTGATCTCGATCTTGTTGGCATTTCTGTCAACAACAATGGCTACCGTGTTGGTTACATCGCTGCCAAGAGATGTCTTCTCGGTTACGTGTGGTTTTTTTATTACAGAATAAATATTCATTTCTGTAGCGCTCCTTCAACGAATTGTATCGCGCCCTGGGTAATAATAATGTTCTTGTACTTGAGCATGTCGTGAATATTAAGAGCATCATGCTTAAGCATCTTGATATGCGGTACATTACGGGACGATAGGTGGAGGTTATTGCTGAACACATCCGTAACAATCAGAGATCGCTCTATCTCGAAACGCTTCATGAAGCCTGTGAACTCTTTAGTAGAGATCGTTTCAAAGTCAAGCTTATCCAGCACAGTAATCCGTTCATTCTTGAACTGTAGCGACAGAGCAGAACGCAATGCAGCATTACGCGCTTTTTTGTTCATACTCATGTTGTATTCTTTGGATTGTGGACCAAAGGCAACACCACCACCAGGATACTGCGGAGCTCTGCGGCAACCTTGTCGTGCGCCGCCTGTGCCCTTTTGTTTAAAGGGTTTTTTGCCGCTGCCGGCAACCTCTGATCGGGTCTTGGTACCAACAGTACCTGCTCGCCGGTTAGCCAACTGGATGCGAAGAGCCATATGCATCAGATGCTCTTTTACCTCAGTGTTGAAAATCTCATCAGACAACTGTACTTCACCTACCTGCTGTCTGCTCATGTTGAAAACTGCTATCGAAGGCATACGGATACTCCCGATGATATACTTAGGCTTTGACGCTATTTTTAATAAGGATTATATTGTTGCGATGCCCTGGAACAGCTCCTTTGATAAGAAGCAGGTTTTCAGAAACGTCTATACGTACGACCTGAAGCCTTTGCACCGTGACACGTTCATTACCAAGTTGGCCAGGCATCTTCTTGTTTTTAAAGACGCGGGACGGTGTAGCAGATGCACCAATAGAACCTGGAGCACGATGAAAGCGTGAACCATGTGATGCTCGCCCTCCGCTAAAGTTCCAACGTTTGATTACACCTTGGAATCCTTTACCGATACTGGTGCCGGTCACATCAATGTAGTCACCAGGCTGGAACTGCTCTACCGTCAACATGTCGCCAACGTTTAACCCTGGCATGCCGTCAATCTGCAATTCTCTCAGGTGCCTGAACACCCCTTGACCAGATTTCGTACAGTGACCAAGTTGTGGCTTCGTAGCTGCAGAAGCGCTCATTGACTCAAAACCGACCTGAACAGCGTTATAGCCGTCGATATCTGTGGTTTTTTTCTGAGTTATTACACACGGACCAGCTTGGACAACCGTAACTGGTACGCGGGTGCCATCTTCCGTGAATATCTGGGTCATGCCCAGTTTTTTGCCGATGATACCTTTCATCATATCTGTTCCCATTCAAGAAAAGTGCGTTACAGTTTAATTTCGACGTCCACACCAGCAGACAGATCAAGTTTCATGAGAGCATCCACCGTCTGCTGTGTGGGGTCCAGGATGTCGATTAGTCGTTTATGAGTCCGGATTTCGAACTGATCACGCGACTTTTTATCAACGTGAGGTCCACGAAGTACACAGTACTTGTTGATCACTGTAGGCAAAGGAATGGGGCCTGCAACACGGGCGCCGGTTCTTTTAGCCGTCTCGACAATCTCACTGACAGAAACATCCAGCAGTTTGTGGTCATATGCCTTTAGGCGAATTCTGATCTTCTGGCTCTGCATTGATATCCTCGTAACGTTTTTATTCGATAATCGAGCTGACGACGCCGGCGCCAACGGTACGGCCACCTTCACGGATGGCGAAGCGAAGGCCTTCGTCCATGGCGATCGGG
>JBGSQD010000123.1:0-12350 GCA_041738275.1 Geobacterales bacterium | reverse complement strand
ATGATGCGGATGTGTGGTATCCAGTAACGAACGATGGGCAAAACCTGATTCACGTGACCAACCTTGGCGGAGACGATCAGTCCGCCGTCTTCCAACTCCTTTTCGATTACCTGATTGGCAATCAGTTTACGACGCTTAAAGTAACCGGCAATCTCACTGGCAATCTTAAGTACGATCTCCTTCTTCTCCTCCCCCATCCAGATGCCATCTTCCTCCGCCAGCATCTTGTCTATCACAGGATCGTGGGCAAAGCGGGTATCGAGTTGGCACAACCTATCGATCTTGGCGAAGGAGAAGGTCTTGGCCTTGTCACCGTCGCGCGCTACGAGATACCAGATCCCTTTCAAATTGATCAGCTTTAACGGGGCAACGGCAGTATAGGATTTGCTTCCTTCATTTTTTGCGTAATCGAAGGAGATGTGGCTACGGGCAATAATGGCCCTTTCCAACTGTTGAAAAAGGTCTTCCTTGCCGGCAAGATCCTCGTAGTTGTGCCCTTTGACCAGCAGCGCCGACTCGATACGGCTATCGAATATGTCGCACAAGAAATCATCAGAAAGAGACGGGAACAAGCCCCGTACACCGGCCAGACTGGCGAAACGCTCTATGTCGCGGGTGCTGAGCTTGCCGAGATAAGCAGGATCGAGGTGATAACGACCATCGGTTTTTTGCAGGGGTAGGTAGGCGAACCTCAAGTTGAGGTCTCGCTGTATGGTACGCAGATTGACGCCGAATTCATCGGCCAGTGCCAGTGGGTCAAGCTTCTCCCCTTGATTCAGCTTGACCAGAATCTGTGCGAGTCGATAAACAAGGGTGTCATGTGTGCCAATAGTCATAGCGTTACCTGTAGAGTGCTTGAGATTGATTTATTAATTGGGGTAGGTCCGACTGCAATCATCCCAATAATAAGTAGTGGTTGAACTGTTGTGAGATATGCTTGTAGGAGCCTGGCTCGTATCAACACCTTCGCAAGAATTCCCGCTTCCGCAGCCTGATAGCATTGCAACCACCAGTATCGCTATAAAAATTCTCACTGCCTGCCTCCTTTGGACGCATAATCACAGATGACTGTGTACGTGTGACCAGTATCCAATAGGGTCATGACAGGTGGTGTCGTTTTTTATTTATTTTTGCGTGCAGAAAAATAATCAATGACGGAATCAAGAACGGCAGAAATGTAGGGAAGGATATTGTTACTTTTAGAGAAAATACAATATAATTTTTGACTCTGTTTAATAGCAGATCAATTAAGTGACCTCTGGAACAAGCTCGTGCAACAAAACGGCGAACCAACTACAAAGGATCTGATAAATGTTTCGTCAGCATAGTCCATTCCTTCTACAAAGAGCAATCCTTACGCTGCCAACATCGGTAACAGCCCCTGCGATTCATTGCGAATTAATGTAGTGCCCGCTTTTCTCCGACTTCGCTCCTGCCGGGCTTCACACGCAACATCCTTATCATCGCGCATTTCAGATGCGGTTACACCCGCTTTGAAAACATGAGTGATCGGGATGAATAAGGGATTGATCTTGCATTGGAACTCAGAGGCTAGTGACAATTCAGCGCCGATTTCCGGTGAATCTCAGCAGCATGAGAAACAGGTTGATGAAGTCCAGGTATAGCGTCAATGCGCCAAGAATCGCAGGCTTTCTTCCCTCAGTTCCCATTGCAGCCATTTCTTTGATCTTCCAAGTATCGTATGCGGTCAGCCCGGTGAAGACAAGCACGCCGATTCCAGAGATAACCCATGATACGGCACTGCTTCCGACAAAAATATTGACGACTGAGGCGATCACAACGCCGATCAGTCCCATGAACAGGAAACTACCCCATGACGTCAGGTCTCGTTTGGTCATGTAGCCATAGACACTCATCGCCCCGAACATGCCGCCGGTGATAACAAAGGTGGAGGTTATCGAGTTGGCGGTGTAGACCAGAGCCACGACGGAGAGGGTAATCCCATTGAGCGCCGAATAGGCAACGAAGATGAGCGTTGCAGTAGCAGCACTCAGCCTATTGATTGCGCCTGACAGGGTGAATACCAGGGCCAGTTCTCCGATCATCAGGCCGTAGAAGATCAGCTTGTTCCCTGTAACTGCATTGAGTATTGCTGGTGAGGAAAGAGTTATCATCGCCATAACGGCTGTGATGGCTAGGCCTGCACCCATCCAGGCATAGACCTGCCGGACTAAAGTGTTCTGTTGTACGACAACCTGGCTTTCGGTACGGGTAGTTGTGGAATGTAATTCATACATGATGAAACTCCTTTGATGATGCATCAAGCTATAGCGAGGACTGATCTCTAGAAAGAAACTACTTGTGATAGATGCTCCAGCCTGTTTAATCTCTCTTGGACCTGCCACGTTAAGAATCAGTTTATCATTTTTAGCCAGCCAGAGTGTTAGTGGTCTCGCTCATTTCTGGAATACTTTCCCAATTGAAAATGCCATGCCCAGACGTGGGCCCACACCATGATATCCTTTGTGGGAGGTATCGAAAATTAGCGGTTGGATTTTCATGATGTCGAGTTGACCATCTTCACCTAAAACATCTTCATCACCCTTGACGTCGATGATCTCACCGATAAATTGGGTGTGCAGCCCGATATCGATGGTATGCAGCAAGCGGCATTCCAGAACTACCGGGAACTCCGCCGCATAAGGTGCGTCAACCAGGTCACTTTTGACTGGAGTCAGTCCAGTATCAGCAAACTTATCTACGTCACGCCCCGAGGTTATGCCAACGTAATCCGCTTCTGCCATCCTTCCTTCACTGGCGATTCCAACTGTAAAAGCTTTCCGTTCTACGATGCACGCGTGGGAATAGGTCGCTTTACGCAGTGAGACTGAAACACACGGTGGTTGGGAACAGCAGATGCCGCCCCAGGCTGCGTTCATCAGGTTGGGTTTGCCGGCTTGGTCGTAAGTCCCTACCATCAGGACTGGTGTCGGGAATAGTAATGTCTTTGCTCCAACTGATTTTTTCATGTCATTCCTCTCTGTGGGACTTCATATCCATCGGATTATCTGCCTCGCTTGAGTTTATGTCTGGCCGTAATCTCACCCTCTACCGGCGGCAAGGCCTTCAAGGATGGCGTCAGTTGTCCTGATTTTTGCGTAAACAGCCCCCAAAGCGGCCAGGAAAGACCCATGCACATGACGAGCAGGAATAGTTTCACCGTCGAAAGTAAGATCTAAAGTGGCACAAGCATCCTGAGCTATAGTACAGGTGAACCCCAGATCAAAGGCGGCTCTGACCGTAGCATCAACGCACATGCTGGTCATCATCCCGCAGAACAGGATGCTGTCCACTTCGGCACTCCGGATTCTCTCAAGTAGGTCTGTATCGCGGAAGCTGTTAGGATAGTGTTTTGTGACTACTGGCTCGTCCGGTAGCGGTGTGACGCTGGGATGAATATCAATTCCGGCAGTACCCGGTACAAAGAAGGTTGCTGCTGGTTGGACAGATATGTGCTGGATGTGAAAAACCGGCCAGGAGGCTTTCCTGAACGCAGCCAGTAACCGCGCCGCTGCCCCTGCCGCCTCAATGCTACCGACCAACTCCATACGCCCGCCGGGGAAGTAGTCCTTTTGAATATCAATCAATATAAGTGCTGTACTCATAAACCTTGACTCCGATAATTGTATTTACAGTTCCGTAGACAACATAGATACGTTACGTGCCGAATTTGTTACCGTACCGCAGTCTTTGCATTTCCCTATCGGGTTCTCTATTACCCGCCTGACGGTTTTCATCTCTTGTTGGCTTTCCATTTCAAACATGTGACAGCAGGTTATAGACGGACGGAAAGTTCAGCTCAAGAAATTCCTTGATTTTGCTGATGAGGCTCTGCTGTGTTTCCTCAATGGATAATGCCTTACCTTCAAGTTGCGCTTGTAAACGGTTCGCCCGTTTGTCAGGGTCTGGATGACTGGAAAGGAATGAGTGTCCTTTGCTCAATTTGGCTATTTTTCGCAAAGCCGATACAGCATCTGGTGATGAAAACTTCTCCGTTTTGAGGAAGACCAGTCCGTAATCATCGGCTTCTTTTTCCTCCAGTTGGGAAAACTGGGCATTCATCAGTGATTCAGCAAAATTTCCGACCGGGGACCTGGATATTTCTCCGGCAGCGCTGTTTTGGGATGCAACCGCTTTGCGAACTGCGCTAGCACCATAGGCAAGCTGGATTTTCTTTCTTATATGATTTTTTACCACATGCCCCATTTCATGCCCGATCACAAAACGTAACTCACCATCGTTCAGCATGTCCATAAGACCGCTATATACCCTGATGGTTCCGTCAGCCATAGCAAAGGCATTGACCTCCGGGGAGATATAGACTGCATAGTTGAACTTCAGATTGCCTTCCTGAAATTGCTGTGCCACCAAGCCATTCAGCCTTTTTGCATATTTGTTGTTAGATGGTGCAACGACGTGTTTCTTATCCGCAAGTTGCGCTGATTTTTTGGCAATATCCTGGACGCCCTGATCGGACAGCGTAAGGGCCTTGATCGCATCCCGTCCGGCATCGGCAGCAGTCGTGACATCAGTGTTTTCGCAACCGGACAGCATAAAGACGAAACAAAGCAATAAGGCAAAATAACTCGGCATGATGTTCCAGCATCCTTTCAGGTGGGGCTCATATTTTTATTCCAGTCGGCATACAAACGTTTCGTGCGGCATTAACTTCGGCTCCGCAGTTTTCACATTTTACGCTCGGGTGATCGATTATAGCATATCCCGAGTAACAGACGTTCCTTGTTTTGCTGATGAGCTTCTGGTTGATCAAGTCATGGGCTTGCCCACTGGCGAAATGTTCCGGATAATTTGTTTGAGCTGCAAATAGGATTGATGCTGACAGAATAATTGACGCTACAAGTGATGTGATATGCAAAAACTTCATTGTGACCCGGGATCTCTGCCGTTCTTGTGAAGTTTGTAGGCTTCATTATACTTGGTGCGGGCATCGGCCCAGTTTCAAGGCCGGATATTGAAAATAAATTTCCCGGAATGGACCGATTGCGTTCTAATCTCCTTTCCTTGACATTCGCTTCTTCTCTTATGTAGGATACATTAAGGTTACAAATTTTGTTGTTAGGCCCTCTGCCGCTCTCGGGTATCACCCGGTACGGGGTCGCTAAAATATGTAATTTATTTGTGGAACTTCTCATCAAGGGCTCGATGCTCCCTCCAGGATTCGACTCTCGTTGATTCTCCCATATTTCCTATTAGTGCTGCAGATAGCGTATCTGCTAAAGATGTTGTATCCGTTAATTTTAAGAGGATTTGTAAATGATTCATGCGTACATTCTGTTTTTCATTTCAGGAGTTGCGGCTCTTGTATACGAGGTGGTCTGGGCACGGTCGCTCGGGTTGGTTTTCGGAGCCTCGCACCTGGCTGTTTCCACCGTACTGGCGGTATATATGGCGGGCCTTGCATTGGGCAGCCGTCTGTTTGCAGGTCCGGCCGACCGCACCGACCGGCCCCTGCGACTATACGGGATGCTGGAACTCGGCATAGCAGTCTCTGCTCCGGGGTTCCTCCTTCTGATGTCGATCTACCCCCGCCTGTACGGCCCCCTTGCCGGACAGGTTCAGGACAACGGAACTCTCGTTACGGTTCTTCGCATCGCCTTCGCCGTAGCAGCCATGATCGTGCCGACAACGCTCATGGGAGGAACGCTCCCCTTGATGACCCGAGTAGTGACCAGCCGGTCCGACCGGCTTCCGCATCAGCTTTCCCGACTTTATTCCCTTAATACTTTCGGTGCCGTGGTGGGTACGCTGGCTGCGGGGTTCGTACTTCTGCGCCTGCTTGGGGCGACAACAACGCTCCTGACTGCCGCTGCCACCAGCGCACTCGTCGGAATCGCCGCCCTGCTGTTGGGGCGAAAAGTTTGCCCTACTTCCGAGGCGGTGCCGACACCCTCCGTTTCGCAAGAATCCCGCCAGTCAAGTCAAGCTGTCTCCGGGCGTCTACTCCGGCGCCTTACCCTTGTTTTCATAGGGGTATCCGGCTTCTGCGCCATGGGGTACGAGGTCCTCTGGACACGAATGCTGACGATGGGAGTCGGAACCTCGGTCTACAGCTTTTCCGTGATGCTGGCGGCTTTTTTGACCGGTATCGGACTCGGCAGTCACGGGTTCACCCTTATTGCAGGCAACAAGCGCTTCCAGGGAGAACGTGCCTATGTGTTCATTTTTGCTGCGACCCAATTGCTCATCGGCATAAGCGCACTCACAGTCACCATCCTGATGAAAGATCTTCCCGCGACCGTCCATTGGGTACAGGGAATCGCTGCCGGCCTGATCAACAGCGAGTTCCACGGGCGCCTGTGGGCTTCCGCCGGCATTGCCTTCATATATATGGCAGTCCCGGCTTTTTTCATGGGTATGGCCTTCCCGGCTGCAGGAGCGGTATTGGCGTCAGGAAGGAGTGACATGGGAGGCACGGTAGGGCGTCTCCTTGCCGTCAACACGCTGGGTGCGATACTGGGCCCTCTCATAAGCGGCTTCGTCTTTATCCAGTTGTTCGGTATAGAGCGGTCCCTGCAGATGCTGGTCATAATAAATATAGGTGTCGGCGCCACCTTACTGGCGGCTGCGGTCAATCGCCGCATGGTGATACCGATTATGGGAGCCGCGGCTGTAATCCTGATATTACGTGGTGCATTGCCGCAATGGGGAGGCACCTGGGACAGAAATGCTTTTGCCACCCATGTCAATAATGCTAAGGCAGGCAGCGCGACCATGCGGACCAAACCTCGTGACCTTGAGGTGCTCTATTACCGGGAAGGCATTAACGAGACGGTCAGCGTTTTCCGGTCTCTCGGGGGCATCCAGAGCTATGTGGTTAATGGGCGAGCAGAGGCATCTTCGGCGGCTGTTGACGTACAGCTCCAGCGATCGCTGGGGCATCTGCCGATGCTTCTTCACCCGGACCCGCGTAAGGTTTTCGTACTCGGGACCGGTACCGGAATGACACTTGGTGCGACAGCGCTCCATCCTCAGGTGGAGCGGCTTGTCCTTGCAGAGATAGAGCAGGAGATGATTGCTGTTGGACGGAACTTTGCCCGCTGGAACGGCGGCGTTCTCGACGACCCGCGCCTCAGCATCGTCATCAACGACGGGAGAAACTATCTTGCTACCACGCCTGAGCGTTTTGACGTCATTTCGGCGGACCCAATACATCCATGGTCCGGTGGCGCTGGCTACCTGTACACGGTTGAGTTTTTCCGAAATGTTGCCGCAAGACTGGCTCCTGGCGGAATTGCGAGCCAGTGGCTTCCACTTTACGAGCTGAGCCTGAAAGACGTCAGGACAGTGGTCCGGACCTTCACTGAAGCATTCTCACACACGATGATTTTCCTTACGTACTACGATGCGGTTTTGATCGGATCGAACTCGCCTCTTACCATTGATCCTTCCGCTCTCGCCGCAAGAATGTCGAACCCGGCGATCAGGAGGGATCTCGCTGCGGTGCAAATGGGAACCGTTGATGATCTTCTAGCCTATTTTGTCACGGGAACTTCGGGCGCGCTCAGGTTTGGCCAGGGGGGTGACTTGAATACGGATGACAGCCTGGTCCTTGAATTTTCGGCACCTGAATCTCAGGGGATGCAGGGATTGGATGCATTGAACGTGCGGGCTCTTTCCTCTGCACGCGAAAGCCTTGCCGCATATGCATCCGGAGCTCGGCCGTTGGCTGCTGACCAGCAGTCGCGATGGGAGCGTCACCTGATCCTCGGGAGACTTTTCGATCAAGCCCACTTCCGGTATTTGGCCAGAAATCAGGAAGCCACCCGTCTCCTTGACGAAGTTGAGGCCCAAGATCCTTCGTACGCACCACTCCGGTTCATCCGTGAGGAACAGCGGACCGGCCCCGGTGCCGATCCGAGACAGGTTGGCTATGAGGAGTTTGAGGTAGCGGATGCACGCGGGCACAGGTCGATCCTGCGCATCGACGCCGTCTGTCAATTCCTGGGGCGAGAGCGAGCGTTGATTACCTTCGTGAATACCGCCCGACGGGAGATTTATGGCCAGCGCTATATCGATGGGCCATATGAGCATCTCGACTCAATGGTAAAGCGTTTCGTCACTGATGTGCTGACTAAGCTTCGGCATGCTGCGGACCAGGTTCGACGAGATCCCTCCGGCTTCCCCAGCGAGACAAGCGTTGCTGCCAGGGTCAGGTACGAAGCAGCCCGCACTGTTGGTGGACTTTCTGAGCAATAGTGGTTGTATCAAAAACGTTACCATTGGCACTGCGATATGCCATTTCAGATACGATTTTCTTTTCCCGGCATAAAGAGAGCGATCAGTGTCAAACCTCTTGACAAAGTGGATGGTATAGGTTTGACACTAAAGTCTCACCGCCTAAGCCTCACCGCTACTTTTGCCCGGTTGGCATTCTTCGGCCAGTTCGTCCGCCTTGCCCGACCCGACTGCTGCCAGACGGAACTGTTTTCCTGCTATTCTTTGGAGGAGCATCTTTTACAATAATCAGCCCGTCACCGAGCATGGCTCCATTCAGGAGATCGATAGCATCTCTAGCTTCATCATCAGTCGACATCCTTACATACCCGCACCCACGATATTTTCCCGTATCGGAATCCTTCACCAAATGGACAGATGTCACAGTACCAGCTACGGAAAACAGCTTTCGCAACTCGTCTTCCGTGGCACTTTCAGATACATGCCCTACATATATTTCTACGCCCATTGTATGTTTCCTTATGATGCAAACTGTTGATCCTTAGCAGCGCTCCGAACTTCAATACCCCCACTCCTCATGCCCAGAGGGTGACAGATTCAGCTCTTCCCGGTGATTTCGCCAGAATGGCATGTAAATGGTCCATCAAAGCCGTCGCGAAAGAGGGAATGACATGATTCTGTGTGACTCGTTCTGACTGGCCGATGGTGGCCATGGATTCAGGCGACAACTGCTTGCAGATAAATCCTGTCAGCAGCTGCGCTGATGAGTTTCTGCCGTCCATGACCTGGAAGCAAGGTGTCCACGACATCAAGCAGTCCGGCTGCCGCCAGGATATCAACGTCCTTTTTGACGCTGCTCCGGTCACGTTGCAGGCGCTGGGCAAGCGCTGTTATGGAAGCAGCTTCTGTCTTGGCCGCCCGGAACAGTTCCAGACGGGCGGGACTCATAACGGCGAACATATCACCCGGCTCCTCGAAGGTCAGGGTATATTCCGGCTCCAGTTCTTCGCCGCTATCGATTTTGCGGGCAATTTCCCGGCTACGCTTGAAAAAATCTCCGCTGTTTCCTGTGTTAACGGTCACGTTTCGCATAATGTTCCTCCAGTATGGTTGCCCACTCCTGTTCAAATCGCTGCTCGATCTCTTCATAACTGGTTGTTACGACAGGTTCTACTCTCCCCATAAAATGCCGGTGGTGGCCGTGTCTGTTGTCGTAACCGAGTACGCGGCCATTATCGCCGGAATAGATGAGGTGGTTGATATAGGCCAGGTTATAGCGGGTAACGACGCCATCACTCTGCCACACTTCATATCTGATGGTGCCGTTGCCGCGCTTGCGTGAAACCGCAAAAGATTTATCGATAATTTTCATCTCAGCCATGGGTTATCATATCACCCCTGTATCATGTTGGCAATCGTCATTATTCTGTGAAGGCGGCACCAGTCGTAGCCGTCCGGTGAGCAGGTTGGTTCTTTGTATTTCAGATAATTAATATCCTTCATAAAAATGTTATACTTATAAAAGAAGATGTCTCGTAATTTTGTTTTGGCTAATAATTTGAGTGGTTACGGACTGTAACATGGAGATCGACATGTATGATAAACAAAGAAACGATGAAAGAGTCAACATTATAACAAAGTGCAGTTTAGATATTAACGGTACAAAATATTACTGCATACTTGATAATATATCAACTATAGGTGCATCAATCGAAATAGACGCATCAGATAAAATCAACATACAAATTGGCGATGTTGGTACTTTGCATGTCTTATTGTTATCTACAGTCCAGTATCTTTGCAAGGTTGTTAGAGCAGATTCAAATCGAGTCGGCTTGCAATTCATTGCTCATTAATATGTAGTCGCTTACACATGCACCACAATACATCCTTATCTACAGGGTATGGGGGCGAGAGCCTTCATACCCTGTTTTCTTCAGCAACATCAATCCAGGCTGGAGAAAGGGGTAGCGTATTTCAGTATATATACCAATTCCAAATCAAAGCGCTAGAGGGCCATTGTTGCCTCAATCCTCGCCGCCTTGATTTCATCTTTGATTTGAAATTGGAATAACACAACTTCAGGTGCACCCTTAATGCATGAAATGTTAATTGTGATGTACTCACTGCGATGCAACTGAGTTTAAAATATACTCAGTAGCTCGGTCACCGTTAAAAATAATCAATATATATGCAGCCATTAAGGTAATCATATCAGGCTGTTACAGGCAGACACCACCTCTCATCCAAAAATATGACTTTTTGGCGTAAATATTGTATGCGAATGTATTGCATAAATCCTCATCGATTTAAGAATTTTCATTCAAAAGATAAATTTTTAAGCGTCCCAATTTAAACACTCCAAATTTTCACTCCTGCAGTTTGTTGCGTACAACGTTTTTCAGTCGGAATCATATGTTGATGATGTGTTCCCAGCGAGCACATGGGAGACAAGATGGCTCAGCCCGCTGCTCCGGATATTGTCGTATACATATGCTGCAACTGCATTGCCCAGGTTGCGCGTTTGCCGCGCCAGTGGCAGCAGAATGGCGCACATGTTCTCGTACGTGAGGTGCCGTGCAGCGGCAAGATGGACGGGCAATATCTCTTTCACGCCTTTGAGGGGGGGAGTCGCGGCCTTTGCGTGGTTGCGTGTCCCAAGGGAGAATGCCATCTGGCTCAGGGGAACTACCGGGCGGAGATCCGAGTCAATTTGATGCAACGATTACTCAGCGAGATCGGGCTTGAGACAGGGCGGGTAGAGTTGCTGCACGTTTCACCGGATGAGCCGCCGGAGCAATTGGAGCCGCTCGTTCAGGGAGCAGTGCAACGTTTGAGTGCATTTGGGGCAATATCATTCCCGGCGGAGAGGCGGGTATCATGACAATTGAAAAAACAGATCTCCAAAAGCGGATCGATTCAGGCAAACAGATTCTCCTGGCGGAATTGTCGCCGCCCAAGGGGGGAGACCCCGCCCCCGTCAGGGCCACGGCAAAGCGTTTCAGCGGGAAGGTCCATGCCGTGGGCGTCAGCGACAACCGCGACGGCGTGCACATGTCGGCAATTGCCGCGGCAGCACTGGTCCTTGCGGAAGGGGTCGAACCGATCGTACATGTCACCACCAGGGACCGGAACCGCATTGCCCTGGTCTCCGACTGCCTGGGGGCCCAGGCCCTCGGCATCCGCAATATCCTCTGCACTACCGGAACCCATCAGACCCTTGGTCCTTGCCGCAAATCCAGAAATGTCTTTGATATCGATTCCATCCAGCTTATGGGCATGTACAACGGGCTTGCAGAGTACGGCTCCCTCGTGGGAGAGGATAGTTTTCCCGATGCCGGTGCCTTTTGCCTCGGTTCAACCGCCTCCCCCAACGCCGACCCCATGGAGATGCAGCTCATTCGGCTCGCAAAAGCGGTGGCAGCCGGTTCCAAATTTGTTATCACGCAACCGGTCTATGACATTGGCCGCTTTGAGGCATGGTGGGGTGAGGTAGTAAAACTCGGCCTCCATGAGAAGGTGGCCATCCTGGCCGGAATCCGGCCGCTTGCGGATGGCGATTTCGCCATGGCTTACGCCGCCAGACGCCCGAGCCCGCTGATCCCGGAGACGGTTCTGCAGCGGATTTCCGCTACTGACGACAAATCGGCCCAGCGTGCCGTGGGACTCGAGATCGCACTTGAAACCATGCAGCGCCTCTCCGCGCTGAAGGGGCTGCGCGGTTTTGAGGTGCGAGCTGACGGGGACGCCGACATGGCTGTCGAGTTCATCGAGAAATCGGGATTGGGGATCAACTAACCGTGCCTGCCAAGTACCATATCCATACGGAACCGGCCCGGCCCCGTTTCAGGCCGGTGGGGAAATTCGGCATCGTCGATTGGCGGGAGGACTGCGCGAGCTGCCACAACTGCGTGAAGCGCGCCTGCGCCTACGGGTTTTACCGGGAAGAGGCCGATACGCTGCATGACGAGGTTGGCTATCTTGATTACATCTATCAATGCAAGGGGTGCTTGAGCTGTGTGCAGGATTGCACCAAGGGGATTCTCACCCGAGTAGTGAATCCGGAATATAAGCGGATCGGCGATGCGTACTATACTCCGGCAATTCTGCTGGCCACCTGGTATCAGGCGGAC
>JBGSQD010000107.1:0-22080 GCA_041738275.1 Geobacterales bacterium | reverse complement strand
GGTTCCAGCCGTTCCAGTCGCCGACCACCGAGACGCGCTGCGCGTTGGGCGCCCAGACAGAGAAATGCGCACCGGTGACACCGGCGCATTCGGCAAGATGACAGCCGAACTTTTCGTATAGCCGTGCATGGGTCCCTTCTTTCAAGAGATAGATGTCGTGTTCAGTCAACATGCATGCTTCCCCTTTCAGCCAGTTGCAACGTTCCGGTCAAGACGCTCCAGCAAGGCTGCCGGAAAGACCGAGAGTATATCCTTGATTGCAAGACTCAGTTGGCCATCCTGTTGATCGAGATCCAATTCTTCTCCCGTGAATATGTTGCGATAGCGGCTTGTGGCACTATCGAACGGCTGGATGATGCGTGTGTCCCGCCATACCTCGCGACCCAGCGGCAGTCCGCTGCTGTCCTGTGTCAAACGGCTGCAAAAGAGCGGCACAACAACCAGGAACGAACTGTCGTTGACTGAACGTTCAAATGCGCAGACATGTTCATGGCAGGTGCCCTCCACCGTGAGCGGCAGGTATCTGCCCGTTTCGAACAGTTCCAGGTTCTCCCTACGGAAGTTGAGCGCCTTGCAGGTCAGGTGCATTTTGATACGGCCGTCGACTCGGGTTGCAACCACCTCACGGGCTGTTTCCAGGAGGCCCGAGGCTGTCTCCTTTCGCAGCAGTTCATCCAAATGGTTGCTTCTGAGGCGGTAATCAACAGGCCGGCGGTTATCAGGGTCGACCAGGCTGAAATCCCATAACTCATTCCCCTGGTAGAAATCGGGGATCCCGGGAGAGGTGATCTTGAGGAGTACCTGAGAAAGGGAATTGAATATTCCGCAGGCCGCGGTCAGCTTCTGAAATGAAGCAAAATCCTCAAGAAAACTGTTGTGCCGGGATTCCTTAAGGATCGTGTCAATGAAATACATCACAGCATCCTCATGCAGCGAGTTGGGACTGATCCAGCTTGTGTGCACCTTGGCCTCCCGCATGGCCTTCAGCATGTACTCCTTGATCCGCGAACGGAACAGGGCAAACTCGTCATCCCCCGGCTTGCAGAAGGGCCAGGTTCCCACCAGCGTCTGATAGAGCAGGTACTCTTCATTGCGGCTCGGTGTCGGCTTGCCTTCGACAATCATCTTTACCTTGCGGTTCTGCCGACCCCAGCGGGAAAGAGCCTCCCGCCATTGCTCGGGGATCTCGGAAAGCACGTTGATCCTGGCCCGGACATCCTCGCTGCGCTTGGTATCATGGGTCGATGTGGCCAGCATGGCCAGCGGCCGGGACTTGTAGCGCTCGATGTTCTGGCCGTGGAAGGCCTCCAGGGTGATGCCGAACCGTTCCGGACTTCCTCCCACCTCGTTTATGGAAACAAGCCGATTGTACAGGTAAAAGGCCGTATCCTCGACCCCCTTGGCCATGACCGGGCCGGTGATCTGCTGAAAACGCTTCACAAAATCAAGCCACGTAGTCTTGAGCTCGTCATTCATGCTGTCGGGAAAACGGAGCAGAAGAACATCCCGGATAAAGTCGAAAACCGATGCACTGATAGCCGGGTTCTGGCGTTTTGCCCGGCTGATCGTCGATTCGATGTACTGGCGGTCGCGCTCAAGGACCTCAAAGCTGTTGATGTAGGTCCGGTATACCGGGAAATACGCGATCACCTCTACAATGGACTTGATCAGGCTGTTGAGGGTAAAGTCCCGGGTATGACGGCTCTGTTCGGATATCCTGTTCAGATAATGTCCCAGCGTGTTGATCTCGCTGGACATGGCTGCCTGCATGACGAGCTTCTTCTTGTCGTAGACGGCTTGCTGGAAGTCGACCCGGTGCTGCAGGAAGCGCGTGTAGACTGTCTCAAACTGCCTTGCATTCGCAGTTTCCACGAACAGTCCGTTTACCTGATTGGCAAAGTCGTATCCGGTGGTACTGAACACCGGCCAGCTGTCCGGCAGTGTCTCGGCTTTGAGGAGTATCTTTTCCCCGATGATGTAGAAAGGCTTGTAGTTGGGGGAGGCGGCAACAATCTGGTCAAATTTTTTCCTGGACGCTGCCACGGCATCTTCCTCTCCGTTGTCGGCATCTTGTGAAGTGCCGTACATCCGGATGAAACAACCTGTCTGCAGCCGCTTGATATAATCTTCCGGATCCAGCAATCCATCTGCGTGGTCAATGCGCAACCCGCTGATCTTGCCGGTCTCCACCAGCTTGAAGATAAGCTGGTGTGTCTTTTCGAAGACGGCCGGGTCATCCACCCTGATAGCCCCCAGGGAATTGATATCGAAGAATCTGCGATAGTTGATCTCCTCGGTAGCTACTCGCCAATGGGAGATGCGGTAGATCTGATCGCGAAGAAGCGAGTCCAGCAGATCAAAACTGCGCGGGTCGCCCCTTGTTCCGTTGAAAGCGTCCACATTGGAGTCAATGAACGTCCTGATCGCGCTGCTGTTCTGATACAGGGTCCAGAGGCGTCGCTTGACGACCTCCTTTTCCCGGTAGCGTTCCGCGATCCGCTCCGGGTTTTGCTCTGTGGAACAAGGCAGGTGACTGATCGCCGTCACGATGCTCATAAGTTCCTGGAGTTGCGGCGCCTCGGCAGAAAGCTCCTGCTCCAGGCCGCTTATATTGAGCATTAGTATATTGCTGTAGGTCCTGGGAACAATCGGCAGCCTGTGATCATGGTAGTGAACAAAAAAAGAGCCCTCTTCAAAGGTGAGTCGCAGCTCACCGTTTTCGAGTACCGTACCGTACTGGTCGCCCAGAATGGGGATCAGAATCTTGTTCTCCAGCTCCTGTTTGACCGGGTGCCAGTCTATATCGAAGAAACTCGCATAGGTGGAACTGGGGCCGTTTTCCAGCACATCCATCCAGAAGGCGTTCTCTTGCCCCTCGATGCACATATGGTTCGGAACAATGTCCAGGGTCTGGCCCATATCCAGCCGTTTCAGTTCGTCAACCATTGCTTCGTACTCATCCTCTGAACCGATCTCCGGGTTCAGGCTGTTCTGGTCCAGGATGTCGTAGCCGTGAAGACTCCCCTCCCGTGCCTTGAAGTATGGTGATGCATAGATGTCGCTGATGCCTAGGCGCTGCAGATAGGGCAGAATCTCCCGGGCATCGCTGAAGCGGAATCCTGCGTTGAACTGGAGACGGTAGGTTGCTGCAGGTATTTTGAGTCCGATGCCGTTCATATGCCTCCCTTGGCCGCCATCAAAGCGCCCGTATTGAAATAGAGCAATTCACCCAGCTTCCTTATTGATTCGATCCTGGATGTGTCATGGTTGTCCGCAACTTCTGCGTTCGGGTGAAAATCGGAAGCACTGGAATGCAGCAGGGTCCAGTACATGTTTTGTATCTGCCAGAGATTCACCGCCAGCGGTAGTGACGTAACCGCCTCGACAAGTTGAAGGAGTTCGGATAAGTTCCGGTTGTTTTTCGGATCCTCCTGTAGTGAAGACATCGCCCCTTCCAGTCGGTGGCGGACGATAAATTCGAGAGCCACGCTGTCCAGGGAAACATCCCAGTTTGTAATCTCATTGACAACATCCCTGAGACTGTCTATTTCAAATGAGTCCGCAGTAAACATCTTTTGCAGGCGCAGATTGAGAGCAGTCTCGGCAGTGGTCATAAAGCGGTGCGGCACCGGCATGCCGGTTTCTTTCAGAAATCCCATCAGACTCCTGCTCTGATCGTAAAGGTGGTCGAACTTTTCCTCGAACTCCTGGAGCGTGCCGGCGATAATAAGCTGAAGAATATGACGCTGTTCGTCACGAAACAGATTCCTTAGGGAGTAGTTGTGCATGCCGAAATGGGTGTCCATCAGCCTGATGATGGTCGCGAAATCGGACTCATTGAAGGCGGCCATGACCTCCTGCTTCATGGCACTGTACGCCTCCTCGCCTAGGTAAGAGCGGACGCCGCAGTTCAAGGCATGTCCGCCGAAGTACAAGGTGCAGAAACTGATCCGATCGGCTTTGCGGGTGACCGCCGAACGGGTGAATACCCTGCCTACAGCAAGTTTCATCTGCCCGGAATGGAGTAGAAGAAAATCCTCCCGGTAGACACGATAACTGAAAATACCCGTGTCCTCTCCATACTCCTTGAAAACAGAACTTACGGCGTAGTGAGCCCCGACCTTGATCAGGTCGATCATGGCCGGTTTGACAAATTTCGCGTATATTTCAGCCCCGTGGCCATGTTCTGTAACATTGCTCCTGGCCAGTGCCAGCCGTTCCATAAAGCCGTCTTCAATACCCAGTGTGCCGGAGCGTTCAGCCAGCTGGATCGCCCGCCCGGCATACTGAAGTATCTGGACCGTCTCCAACCCCGAGAGCTCATCAAAGAACCATCCGCAGCTGGTGTACATGAGCATGGCGTGGCGCTGCATTTCCAGCAGGGAGAGCACGACAACGCCTGCATCTTCGTCCAGCGGGCGCAGGGAATGTTTTTGCAGGAAGGCAGCGACGTTTTCCACGGAACGGTCCAGCAGGACATGGATATATTCGTCCCGCGCCGCCCACGGATCTTTCAGGTGTCCTGCCATGACATGCTCATAACGGTCTGCCAGCTGAGCGCCGAGCTGGTCCATGGCGTCCCGCAGAGGCAGCCGCCACTGCTGGTTCCAGCCGCCGTTCCCGCCGGAGTTGCAGCCGCAGTCGCTCCTCCAACGCTCGATGCCGTGCATGCAGCTCCATGAGGAGTTTTCGACAATCCGCACCTCATGGGTGGCCGGGTGAAGCTCAAGAAATTCTCCATAGTTGGTCAGACGGGACAGGCCGTTCCCTTCGATGTGATCCAGGGCGTGTCCCAGCGCCATCTCGCCGAAGTGATGATGATGGCCGTAGGTCTCGCCGTCGGTGGCGATGTGTACCAGCTGGGTGTGGTTACGGTGGGACGAAAAACCGGACATCAGGCGGGCGGCAAACTCTTCACCGCTGCTGAGCAGCTTCTCGAACGCAACTGCCTGGGAAATGGGGCCGTCGTAGAAGAAGATGGAAATGCTCCGACCGGATGGGAGCCGGCAGAGGTAGGCCCGTGACGGATCGATGAGTGAACCGCTGACGTCTTTCCACCTGCCGCCAGCGATCCTGCGCACCCGTCCGGCCTGGTGCGGAGCGAGTATGGTAAAGCGGATGCCCGCTTCGGCCAGTACTTCCAGGGTTTCCGTGTCCACAGCGGTTTCCGCCAGCCACATCCCCTCGGGAAAGCGTTGGAAGCGATGTTCGAAATCCTTGATGCCCCACAGCACCTGGGTCCGTTTATCGCGCGAGTTGGCCAGTGGCATGATGATATGGTTGTAGACCTGTGCCAGGGCGGCCCCGTGGCCGGAACGCCAGACCATGCTCTGCCGGTCGGCTGCCAGGATCGCCCGGTAGGTTTCTGGTGAAAATTTCTCCATCCAGGAGAGCAGGGTCGGGCCGAAGTTGAAACTGATCCGGGCATAGTTACTGACGATGCCCATGATGCGCCCCTCGCCGTCCAGATTCCGCGAGGCGGTGTTGGGGGCATAGCACTCGGCGGTGATCCGTTCATTCCAGTCATGATAAGGATAAGCCGAATCCTGGATCTCAACGGACTCCAGCCAGGGGTTTTCGCGTGGTGGCTGATAGAAGTGGCCATGTATGCAGAGAAAGCGTTCCATTGAATATTCCTTTAGTAAGTATGAAGTTCTCTTCTGCAACTTACTGCGGATTTATGCAGTAATGGTCTTGTGAGCCTGCTTATTCCGTTTTTTGGGTCGGCGGAAAGGATTTTGTCAACTCACTTACCCAGTTTTCAGGGCTCGGTAGACCATGACCCCGTAAGGTGCCAGCGTCGGAAATGTTTTCGGACGAGTGGAATAAACGGTCACGCAGCTGCCCGAGGGATAGTTTCCCGTAGAATCGAGCAGGACCTGCAGGGTGCCGCATGCCAGCGATGGCGGTATGACGCGGTCTTGGTTGCTGAAATTGAACAGGCAGAATACCTGATCGTCACCGGAATTTCGGATGATAGTCAGCAGCTGTTCCTCTTCGCCTGCAATCACCTGTATATCCGCTCTGCTGAGACTGGCAAGCGGGGCGCATTCCCTGCGCAACCGTATCAGTTCGCGGTAGAAGTCGAAGATGGCCCGCCGGTCTCCTGTCTTGCGTCGTTCCAGATCCAGTTTCGCAGACAGAAAGGTCGTCTCAGCCAGAGGATCGGGAGGAGTGCCCTGATCTCCAAAAGAGGCAAACTCTTCCAGGCGTCCCTGCCTGACACCCTCCACCAGTTCCGCATCACCGTGGCTGACGAAATAGGGAAACGGCGCTGATTCCGCGTATTCCTCCCCCATGAAGAGCAGCGGCAGGTAGGGGGAGAGCAGCACCGTCGCGGCGGCCAGTTTGAGCTGCTGCGTTGTAAGGTGTTCGCCCGGCCGTTCACCGCGCATTCGGTTGCCCACCTGGTCATGGTTCTGGGAAAACACCACCAGTTGACCAGGCGGAATTTCCGCCGAAGAACAGCCATGCCGCCTTCTCCTGAAGGTCGAATAGCTGCCGGAGAGGACGAAACCTTCCCGGAATCCCTTGACCAGATCTTCGAACCGGCCGAAGTCACTGTAATAGCCGCTTCGGTCGCTGGTCAACAGGGTCCGCAGGGCATGGTGAAAGTCATCGTTCCACTGGGCGTCCAGGCCATAGCCGCCCAACTCGGTCGGCTTGATCACTCGCACATCGTTCAGGTCGCTTTCGGCAATGACATGGATCCGGCGTCCGAGTGCCTTGGCCTGCTGGTGTACGTTCTCCGCCAATTCCTGGAGGATGTGCAGGGCGCTGAAATCGTAGATGCCGTGGATGGCATCCAGCCGCAGGGCATCGATATGGAATTCGGTTATCCAGTATAGGGCATTGGAGATGAAATAGTGGCGGACCTGATCACTGTCGGGTCCGTCGAAATTGACCGCATCCCCCCACGGGGTGCGGTAGCGTCCTGTAAAATAGGGACCGAAGGCGTGCAGGTAATTCCCTTCCGGACCCAAGTGGTTGTAGACCACATCAAGAATCACGGCCAGCCCCCTGGAATGGCAGGCATCAACCAGCCGTTTCAGGCCGTCCGCGCCGCCATAGGAATTCTGGGGGGCAAAAGGGAAGGTGCCGTCATAGCCCCAGTTGCGTTCTCCGGGGAATTGTGCCACCGGCATCAGTTGCAGTGCGGTTATGCCAAGTTCACACAGATAATCGAGACGGGAAATTATCCCGTCAAAGGTGCCGTTCGGGGTAAAGGTTCCCACATGCAGCTCATACATGAGGTATTCTTCAAGGGCAATGCCTTTCCAATTACTGTCGTTCCAGGCAAATGCCGGATCGATCACCTGGGAAGGGCCATGCACACCGTCAGGCTGGCTGCGGGAAGCGGGGTCTGGCCGCCGCAGTGTGCCGTCCAGCCAGTACCAGTAACGGTCACCTGGTGCTGCCTGCACCAGGCCCTGAAAGTATTCGCCGTCCTGTTGAAGAGGTGTTCTCGCCTCCGCAGCACCCACCAGTTCAACTTCGACTGACGTGGCCGACGGCGCCCAGACCCTGAATTGGATTCCTCCAGATGCGGGTTTTGCTCCTATGTCGAGGGTAAATTGACCCATCTCATCTCCTTGTTTTTTTAGGGGTTGCCAAAAAAAAATCGGCAACAGCCCGGTTGAAATATTTCCTTACGCAGTATGACTGCCGCCGGCTCTGTCCATCGGCTTGCTCATCACTGAAACGGGCTGTAACTCATTGCAGCAGCTGGCATTTGCTGCAAACGTGTTCAAGTTGCCTGATCTTTTTCACTGTTTACGCACCAGCCAACATAATCGCCTTTCTGTGATTAGACCACAATAAACACTGTCGTTAGTATATCGGCTAATGGTGCTAAGGCAATGTTATCATCTATCGTCGCGCGGATTCGATGCGTCAGGCGAGCTGTAACTGTGCGAGCGTTGCCCGGGCTTCTCCGCCGCTGATATCTGGAATGATGCTCAATTCCAGGGACCTCACCCCGGCAAGGTCAACGCTATAGACCTCTGTTTCCCTGGAGGAGTCGGGAGGGGCGAAGTTCCATTGTTGACGCACGATTTCCCGGCCGGGGCGTCCAGCATCCGGGGACCAGCTCAGCGAAAACTCCTGAGTGCGTTGTTGTTCGTCTTCGAGAAACACCAAGCGAACATGCCTGATTTGTTGCGGTTCGTCAAACAGCAGGCGGATCATCT
Source organism: Geobacterales bacterium (assembly GCA_041738275.1). Classification (GTDB taxonomy): domain Bacteria; phylum Desulfobacterota; class Desulfuromonadia; order Geobacterales; family Pseudopelobacteraceae; genus JACPFJ01. The sequence goes on along the minus strand of JBGSQD010000107.1, from coordinate 13,891 downwards.
GCCCGCCGGGCTCCGCTGCCCGCCAGCCCGCACCCGTTTCAGAGCTCAAGGCCGACTCAAGCGGAAATGAAGGGTCCTCCGAGGTAAGCTCGGCCCGCGCTATCCGTGTCAGGTCGAGCCACACCAGTCCGGTTGATATGGCATCCCGGTTTTCCGGTCCAATTAGTGTCTTACGCATATGATTGACTCCTTTTATATATGTTTGTCCCGTCTTTTCACATGCCAGTTCCCTCATGCAGGCGTTAATCTCTCCTCCGAGAAGAATCACAAATCCGCTTGCGTACATCCAGACGAGGAGCGCTATAGCTGCGCCGATAGTGCCGTAGGTTTTATCATAGGATCCGAAATTGTTCACGTAATACGAAAATGCCAACGAAACGGCGACCCATATCCCCGTGGCTGTGACTGCGCCGGGGACGATCTCCCGCCATGACAGCTTCAGCGCTGGTGCGAAGCGATAGAGTGCTGACAGGGCCGTCACCATCATGCTTAGGATCACCGGCCAGCGCAGGATGGTCCAGCCAATAGTGAAGGCATTACCGAGACCCGCCAGGGAGGCGATCCATTCACCGATTCGGCGGCCGAAAATAAGCAGCAGTAGAGAAAGGATAACGAAGAACGAGAAGCAGACGACCAGCAGGATGGCAGTCCCGCGCACTTTCCAGTAGGGGCGTTGCTCCTCCGTATCAAAGGCTTTGTTAAGTGCCGTTATGACCGCGGTCACTGCCTTTGAAGCCGTCCATAGTGAAAGAAACACACTTATGGAAAGCAGTCCTCCCTTCTGGACTATAACCAGTGAGCGGAGGTTATCTTCCACCAGCGCGAGGACATCGCCGGGGGCGAAACGGCCCAGGATCTTCAGCAGCAGCCGCAACATGTCCGGCACCGGCAGATAGGCGAGCAGGGTGGTCAGAAAGAGAAGAAAGGGGAACAGGGCAAAGATGAAGAAAAAGGCTATCTGGGCCGCGAATCCGTCACAGTTGTCTTTTTGAATGCTTCGGGCAACACGCCCGGCTAATTCCCACATGATTGCTCCGCTGCCTTGTTGTTCAATTTAAATACACGGGTGGAGCCGCTGACGAATTCGCAGACCTTGCCCTCAACACACAAGGAAAATGGCGGCGCCTCAGCATCATGTCCGCGGACCGTGAGCGAGTCGCGTGTCAGCCGCAGATCTAGTGAATGCCCACGATAGCGGATGCGCATGTCGAGGCGCTCCATCTCTCGAGGTAATTCCGGATTGAGCCGCAGGACATCACCCCTCACCTCAATTCCGGTCGAAACACGCTGCACCTGATCGACCGTTCCCGCCATTGCACCGAGGTGGATGCCCTCCTCTGTCGTGCCCTGTTGCACATCGCTCACGTCGCTCTGCAACGCCTCCGCGAAGAAGTCCATCGCGCGCGGACGGTCGGATCGCGCCAGGACCCAGGCATATACGACTCGGGAGAGCGTGGAGCCGTGAGACGAGTGGCTTGCATAATAGGCAACGTTTCGCGGAATGGTCTCGTATTCGAACGGATACCCCAGACGTTCGAACAGCTCGCCGATCTCCTCGGATGAAAACAGGTAGAACAGCATCAGCACATCGGGCTGTTTCGAAAGCTTGTAGCGGTTGGCGCTGTCGTTCTCTCCCTCGAGTATAAGATCGAGCCGCTGTATGTTGCCGTAGCGGCTACGGTACCACTCCCAGTCGAGCTCCCTCAGTTTCTCATAGCCTTCGAACTGGCTGATGATCCCGTCTTCATGGAATGGTACATACATCCTGCGGCTGACATCTTCCCAGCGTGCAATCTCCTCAGCCGACAAGCCAAGCCGCGAGGTGAGTTCGGCGCGGCGCATATCGGACAGCAAGGCGAGCACTTCCAGGGCACGGCAGAGTACCCAGACGGCCATTATGTTGGTATAGGCGTTGTTGTTGAGGCCGGGCGTTGCGGAATCAGGATACCCTTCGTGAAACTCGTCAGGACCCATCACGCCATGAATCCCGTAGCGTTCGCGCTCTTCATCAAAACTCGCGATACTCGACCAGAATCGGGCGACATCGATGATCATCTCCGCACCGTAGAAATGCAGAAACTCGATATCGTGAGTGACCTGAAAATACTGCCAAACGTTGAAGGCTACTGCACTGCCTACGTGGCGCTGCAGGTAGGAGTTGTCGGGCACCCAGCGTTGCGAGCGCGGGTTCAGGTTAAGCTCCTGGGTCTCCTCCTGGCCATCGCTTCCACTCTGCCAGGGGAACATGGCTCCCTTGTACCCAGCCCCAGCAGCAGCGGCACGCGCCTCTCCCAGGCGCCGGTAGCGATACATCAGCAGCGAGCGGGTGATTTCTGGCATGCGGAAATTAAAAAACGGGAATATAAATAGTTCATCCCAGAAAATGTGTCCCTGATACGCTTCCCCGCTCCAGCCCCGCGCAGGTATGCCGATATCCAGGCCGATGGAGTTGGGCGATATCGTCTGCAGCAGATGAAACATATTCAATCGAAGCAGCATCAGCACATTCAGCTTGAACTCATGATCTGCAGGCTGGATATGCACGTCGAAGCGACGCCAGATATGCTTCCAGGCAAGCAGATGGCCCGCCAGCAGTGAATCGAAGCGCCCAGTGCGCAGTATGGCCTTGCGCGCCTCCAGCCCGCACTCCGAAATGGCGCGGTCGCGCGAGGTATAGAAAGAGGCCACCTTCTCCAGTACCAGAGTTTCGCCCTGCTTGATATCGACGTCCAGTTCCTGCCCGATGTATCCCGGTTCCTCGATAACCCGGCGTCGGCCCCCGAGAAGGTGTCCGTCAAGGAAAACTTGCGTTCGTGCCACCTGCGCGACATGGACATGTGACTGGCAGGTACGCACGTGCAGGTACACGCCATCCTCACCCGCGACTGAGCCGGCCAGCGGTTCCAGATGCCGGTTGTTGAATTTGCGATACAGTTTCGCGCCCGTGTTGATGATGCGCCCGTCGATCGCCGAACGCACCGTGACAGCCGCCGACCAGTTTTCGGCGGTCAGCGACAGTTCGAGCGCCCCCATATGCATGTCGTCCATCGAGACCAGACGTCGCTCCCGGAGCCTGCTGCGCCTCCCCTGGACATCCTCGAAGGTGATGCTTTTCAGCAGCATGCCGCGCCTCAGATCGAGTTCCTGTCGGTACGATAGGAACTTGACGGATCGCGCGTCGAACCACTCCTGCCCGGCGATGCGAAACCCGAGCGCCAGCCAGTTAGGGAAATTCACCAGATCCTCATTCTCGACAACGCGGCCGGCGATGTCGGTTCGGAGCCGATTGTAGCCTCCGGCAAGGTAGGTCCCCGGATAGTGAATGTCGTCCACCGCCGACCAGGCGGCAGCGCCGCGCGTCCCCAAATAGCCGTTTCCCAGGGTGCACAGGGCTTCGCGGATCCCCTCCTGCGCCGGGTCAAAGCCATCAAACACCAGTGACCAGGCGGAAGGCGGCTCCTCCGCCACCTGAACCTGCGCCAGGTCGGTGACCACGGCATCGGCGCCTGCATCGCGCAGCTCCTGCCCGTGCCCGCTACGGTCAACGCCGATGATCAGGCCGAACCTGCCGGCGCGCCCGGCTTCGACACCTGCGATCGCATCCTCCACGACGACAGCCCGCGATGGCTCTACCCGCAGACGTCTTGCCGCCTCCAGAAAAGCATCCGGAGCGGGCTTGCCCCGGAGCTTGAGGCGTGCGAGGTCCGTCCCGTCCACCTGCGTGTCGAACAGCTGAGCGATACCCGCCGCCGCCAGCACCGCCGTGCAGTTTGTGCTGGATGAGACGACGGCGGTTCTGATCTCCTGTGCCCGGAGAGTTCGCACCAGTGAAATCGCCGCTTCATAGGGCTCGACGCCGCGCTGTTCCAGGTGTTGCAGGAAATACCTCCCCTTCAGGTTGCCCAGCGCACAGACACTCTGCACGTCCGGGCCGTCATCGGTTGCCCCCCATGGAAGCTCGATCCCGCGCGATGCAAGGAAAGACTGCACGCCGTCATAGCGTGGCTTGCCGTCAACGTAGCGCGGATAGTCGGTGGAGATGTCAAAGGGGACAAACAGCTCACCGGTCCGGCTGGCGCGATGTTCCAGAAAGCTGTCGAAAAGCTTCTTCCAGGCCGAGGCGTGCACGCTCGCCGTTCTGGTCAGCACTCCGTCGAGATCGAACAGTACCGCATCGTAGTCACGATGGAAAATTGCGATGACAGCAGTCATCTTGCCTCCTGTCCGTTTATTGAACTGCGTTGATGTGATTGTACAGTTATCATTGGCTCCCCTTCAGAGCAGCTTGCGAATAGATTCCAATTCCAGTCGACGCTTTTCGGAGGTTTCGGGGTAATGCATGTTGAGCGACCTGAACGTATCGAGAATAATCTGGGAAATAATCAGCCGTGTGTTCTTTTTGTCATCAGCGGGAACAATATACCATGGCGCATTTTTTGTGCTTGTAGCGCTCAGGCACGCCTCATAGGCCTGCATGTACTCTTTCCAGAACTTCCTCTCTTCAATGTCGGCAAGACTGAATTTCCAGTTTTTATCAGGCTCATCAATACGATCGATAAATCTCTTGCGCTGCTCTATTTCTGAGAGATGGAGGAAAAATTTGATGATCCGTGTGCCGTTACGATGAAGATGGCTCTCATGATCAATTATGGAACGATAGCGTTCCTTCCAGACTGTTTTTTCGTCGAGCAACGTATCCGGCACCCCCTGGCTATGGAGGATTTCGGGATGCACGCGAACGATCAACACCTCCTCGTAATAGGAACGGTTGAAGATTCCGATCCTGCCTCGTTCCGGCAGACACTGCGAGGTGCGCCAGAGGAAATCGTGCTCCAGTTCCGTAGCAGTCGGATGATTGAAGCTGAACACCTGACAGCCTTGCGGATTGACGCCGGACATGACATGCCGGATGGCGCCGTCCTTGCCGGCGGCGTCCATCGCCTGGAAAATCAGCAGTACCGCATATTTGTTTGACGCGTAGTGAATACGTTGCAGTGAACTCAGTTCCTCAACCTGGTCATCGAGAAGTTCGCGATAATTCTTCTTCGACGTGTAGACCGGCTTCACCATGGTTGGCCATTTTTTGAGATTTACTGTTTTGCCTTCCGGTACCCGGAAATCTTTCACGTTGATATTCATCTCGACCTCCTTGGTCTGCTTTTTGACCCTTTCAGCGTTTCAAAGCCGGATATGACATCAAACAGTTCCTCATCGATACCGCTTTGACGCAAACGATGAAATCTTCCTCCCAGGTACTCCAGCAGTTCATCGATGTTTTTGTCAGCGCGCTGCATTGCCGCCAGACGGCTCGCGTTCTCGCTCGCCAACGATTCGGCACAGGCACGGAAAAGAGAAACGAAGAGATATTCGCTGACAAGCGACCGCAGTGTCTCAACAGTGCCCCCAATGACCTCGGGAAGAATTTTTGTCGGCCAGGAACGGCTGGCGAGTTCGCGCTGCCAGCTGATATCCAGCGGTAACAGCCGCTGATGCAGCGGTTCATACACCGCCCCGGATGTGGGACGGTTATAGAAGAGGTGCAGTTCGAAAGCTTCCTCCCGGCCTGCCATGAACATGGCAGGAGAGGTGCGCTGCGACGCACTCTCCACAAGAATCTGCGCAATGAGCGGGGTGATGCTCCTGACGGAATTCGGCACGGCGAAGAGTCCGGCCAGTGGCAACCCTGCGTCTTCCAGATGCGCGCGCACCCGTTCACCAACGGCCCAGACACGGTGTGTGCCCGGAAGGTCAGCAAGTGTCTTGATCGTATAATCGGCAATAACATCATTAAAACCTCCCACCAGTCCCTGGTCGGAGCCGAATACAACCGCGCTGATTTCAAGTGAACGGTCACGTCGCTTCGCTTCTCTGTTTTTTACTGTCGGATCGAGTTCCCGGAAACAGACTCCCAATCCGGCTTCCACAGAAGAAAAATAATCGCTTAATGCGCGCACCGACTGTTCGTATTGGCCGATGTTAGAGGCAGCCAGAGCCTTCATCGTGCGAACTACGGACTGAAGGTCGCCTGCTCCGCCTATCTTTCTGCGCAGGTCTGCAGTGGAGTTGCTCATTTATTATTCCCGACTACCGGTTTCTCTGTCGGCTGAAAGCCGGCAAGCGCATTTCGGGCGATCCGGATAATTGTTTCTCGATCCCCATCGCTCAGCTTGTCGGCACTATCCAATCGCTTGATCACCTCCGCAGGAATTTCTGCCGCCGCCTCCAGCAGAGCCTGCTCAGCATCCGTCATCCGTTCAAGAGGAATTTTATCGAAGAGACCTGCCGTTAACGCCAGCAGTACTGCAATTTGCGCGGGAACCGACACCGGTGCGAATTCCGATTGTTTAAGACAGGCGCGGATTCGTCTTCCATGCTCAATAATCGTCCGGGTATCTTCATCCAGGCGTGCACCGAACCGGGCAAACGTCTCGAGTTCCTCGAACTGCGCGTAGGAAAGCTTGAGGTCACCCGCCACCGCCCGGTAAGCTGCCAGTTGGGCCTTGCCGCCGACGCGCGAAACGGATTTTCCGACATCCACAGCGGGCAATACACCCAACTCGAACAGCGACGGCGAGAGATAAATCTGACCATCCGTGATGGAAATCAGGTTGGTGGGGATATAGGCGGAAATGTCCTGCGCTTCAGTCTCAATGACCGGCAGGGCGGTGAGCGAGCCGCCACCGCGTTCCTCGGAGAGGTGCGTGGCACGTTCCAGCAATCTCGAGTGGATATAAAATATATCGCCGGGAAATGCTTCGCGACCGGGCGGGCGGCGCAGCAGCAGCGACAGTTCACGGTAGGCGCGGGCGTGGTGAGTCAAATCGTCGTATACGATCAGCACATCCCGCCCCGTTTCCATAAAATATTCCGCAATGCTGGTAGCGGCGTAAGGAGCAATATATGCGAGTCCCGGCGGGTCGTTCCCCTCGGTCACGACCACGACGGTGTACTCCAGCGCCCCTTTTTCCCGCAAGGTTGCCACAACCTTGGCAACTGCTGACGCACGCTGTCCAATGGCGCAATAAACGCACAGAACATTCTGATCCCGCTGGTTGAGAATAGTGTCGATCGCAATGGCTGTTTTCCCTGTTTGCCGGTCACCCAGAATCAGTTCGCGTTGACCGCGCCCGATCGGGACAAGCGCGTCAACGACCTTTAGACCGGTCTGGAGCGGAACGGTAACGGGGGCGCGTTCCATGATCGGCGGTGCGGGGCGTTCAATGGGAAGGCGACTGCTGAAAGCAACCGGCCCGTTACCGTCAAGTGACCGGCCAAGCGGGTCGATGACGCGACCCAGCAAACCATCACCTACACCGACGTCCATTACCCGCCCTGTGCGCTCTACTTCGTCTCCGGCATTTAGGTGCCAGTAGTCACCGAGCAGAACAACACCAATTTCATCCGCGTCCACGTTGAACGCAATGCCTGACAGACCGGCGGGAAACGTCACCAATTCATCAAAGCCCACACCGGGAAGTCCCGATACTTTGGCTATGCCGGTGGCGACGCTGGAAATTGCCCCAACCTCCCGCAGCCTCAGTTGCGTAGTAAACGATTCCTGCACCTGACGTATTTCTCTAAACGCACTGTCAAAGACAGTTTGCAGGCTTTCAGGCTCCATGTGCATCCTCTGGTGCCGGCTTGAAGCCAGCTCCCGGTTTGACCTTGTCGTCAAGCAGTTCAGCGATACAGTTTTCCATCGACTTCAGATAATCCGCGATACTCCATGCCACCTTGTGTCCATCAGTAACCAGCTCAATGCCGCTGATCAGTTCAGAAGCGGTCTCGAAGCGGATTTGGTTCTCTAAGTCAAAAGTTTCTTTGATCGCACGTTCCGTTGTGGCAGACAGTGCCGCAGAAAGATCGAACGCCGTACGAACAGTGACAGGATTCTGGGTGGCCTTGATCGCCGCAGTCAGTTGTGTCTTTTCCTCTCCTTTTACCCCCTTCAACCTGCTAAGAAAAAGATCAAGCATGCGTTCTTCCAGCGTCGTACCGGCGAGATCCGTCAGCGCCTTACGTGCAATGGCGAAAACTTCCTGCTGCGTCCGGCGACTGATGGCCTGTTTCAGGTTTCGGGCGTCGTTTTTCAGGTTTTCCTGCCGTTTGGCACTTAAATCTTCAGCCGCATGCCGCGCTTCATCCAGGAGTCGCTGGCGTTCGACCTTCACCTCATCCATCGCTTTACTCATGAGTGCGGCGCGTTGCTGATCAAAGGTCTCATTCTTATGCTGAAACTCGTCGCGCTCCTTTTGGGCGTCGGATTTTGTCGCATCGGCATCTGCAAGTTCCTTTGCAATCAGATTCTCCCGCTGGTCAATGGCGTGCAGGATCGGCTTGTAAAGAAAGCGTTTCATCAGCCAGACCAGGATGAGGAAGTTGATCGTCTGGGCAACAACTGTAAACCAATCGATTAACATGGATTATTTCCCCGTTGTCAGTGCGATGGCGTGGTTCCAGAACGGGTTGGCGAAGATGAGAATCATCGAGACCACGAAGCAGTAAATAGCCGTGGATTCAATCATCGCCAGACCGACAAACAACGTCCGGGTGATGGTGGCAGAGGCATCGGGCTGCTGGGCCAGCGAACTCAGTGCTGATGAAACTGCTCTTCCTTCGGCCAGCGCCGGCCCCATAGTACCGAAACCGGTGGTGATGCCGGCAATGACAATTGATGCCACCGCAATAATAGTCATGCTATCCATGGTATCTCCTTTTGAAAGGGGGTTAGAGTGGATTTTCCAGCCCCTTCTGCTTTCGTGCCCTCGTAGCGGCTGCAATGTAAACAGCAGCCAGAATAGTAAAAATATAGGCCTGCACCATGCCGGTGAGCAGACCGAGCAGTGTCATGACGACCGGAAAGATGAAGGGGGTAATGCTGAGCAGAATACCGATAATCATCGCACCGCTCATCATATTACCGAAGAGGCGGACAGCAAGCGCCAGGGTGCGGGATATTTCGCTGATGATGTTAAACGGGAGCATGACGACCGTCGGCTCTACATATGATTTGAGGTAGCCACTCACCCCCTGATCCTCAATGCCGAAAAGCGGCACAGCCACAAACACGCAGAGCGCCAGCGCCGCTGTAGTAGAGAGAGAACCGGTCGGCGGCTCATAGCCGGGAATGACAGTACAGAGAGCGGCTGTGGCGACGAACAGAAACAGCGTGCCCAGAAAACCGATATATTTCCCGGGATTCCGGAGACCGACTTCTTCGATCTGTTTCATGATAGTAGTGACAACTATTTCCAGGAGGTTCTGCCAGCGGGTGCGATTAAGATCGGTGGAAAGTTTAGACGTGACCAGTTTTGACCCGATAGCCAGCAGAAGCATCACTCCCCACGTGAACAGAATTGTGGCGTTGAGTTTAAAAAACCCGTGCTGCCAGAAAACTATCTCGTCGGGACTAAGGCGCATGGCTGACCTTCTCTGTCCGGCCTGCCGGCTTTTCCGTAACCCTGGTAAGTCGCGTAACGACCATACGCGCGAGGAAAAACCCGAGCAGGCAGAGCAGCAGCCGATCAAGATGGCGGTTTGAGACAACATAAAAACCTGCCAGGGCAACGCCCATCCGCAGCAACATGCTCCCGAAGAACCAGAGTTCCGGTCGTTTTGCCGAAACTCCCTTGCGTACCGTCCACCAGAGACCGCCGAAAAAGAACATTCCGATGACCCCGCCCGCCAGCCACGCCAGCGCCAGTATCGCCGCTTCATTCATCTTTATCCTCCTCCCGCATTGCCCTGTCTTCCTTGGCAACCCAATGCCAGGCATTGATGCAACCGATTGTCAGACCGGCCACCAACAGCGCCAGTGTCCAGGAATGCGTGCCCGGATGCTGTTTATCCAGCCAGATGCCAAGCGCTGCGCCAAGCAGCGTCGGTACAGCCACCGACCATCCGATAAGCCCCATCATCCCCAGACCGAACCAGACACCCGCAGAAGAATTGCGGCGAGCCTTGAGCTTGCGTGACGCTTTTGACCCCACCTGCTCGCCGAATGTCGGACTGTCTTTCGATGTTTTTCCGGTCGGTTTGCTATTCATGTTTAAAGCCGGCAAAGCGCCGCATAAAGCCGCTTTCCAATTTAGCCAGTACAGAGCGCACATCTTGCTCGTGCTCTTCCAGAGTCATAAAGTCCTGCTCCACCGCCTCACGCAGTTGACCCAGATCTGTTCCGGCAGTTGCGTTCCTTACGGAAACGAGTACGTCCGGTCCGGTTTTGACCAGCACACCTTCATCTACCGCCAGAAAAACTTCATCATCCGTTTCGGTCTCAAAAACAAGAATTCCGGGCGCAAGCGCAACAACACAGTCCCGTCGGTGCGGCAGCAGGCCAAACGAACCAGCGCGGCCCTCCGCAACGATACGTGAGACATCGGTTTTCTCCGCGAATATTCTGAATGGCAGGAGAACCTTAAGATTCATGAGAGTCGGCTGCTGCATGCTTATCCTCCGGTTTTTTCTTTACCTCATCAATTGGCCCGATCATATAGAGCGCACTCTCCGGGTACTCCTTGAATTCATCGCGCAGGATACGCTCACAGCCGTCCAGCGAGTCCTCCAGACTGACAAGTTTCCCCTTAAGACCGGTGAACTGCTCGGTTGTGAAAAATGGCTGGGTGAGAAAACGCTCCAATCGGCGGGCACGGGCAACCACATTGCGGTCATCAGGAGATAGCTGCTCAAGACCGAGCATCGCTATTATGTCTTTAAGTTCCGAGTACTGAGCCAGTGTCCGCCTGATTTCCTGTGCGAGGGCATAGTGCCGCTCGCCGATGATGCCGGGCGTAGCCATTTTGGAACTGGACTGCAACGGATCGATGGCCGGGTAGAGCCCCTCACTCGCCCGTTTGCGCGACAATACTATGGAGGCGGAAAGATGCGAGAAGGTGTGCACCGCTGCCGGATCGGTAAAATCGTCCGCCGGCACATATACCGCCTGGATCGAGGTAATGGCGCCGCTATCGGTATTGGCAATGCGCTCTTCCAACTGCGACAATTCGGTTCCCATCGTCGGCTGATACCCAAGCCGCGACGGCATCAGTCCCATCAAACCGGATACTTCCATACCGGCCTGAATGAAACGGAAAATATTATCGACCAGCAGCAGCACGTCACGATGCTCGTCATCGCGAAAATACTCCGCCATCGTCAACGCGGCATGGCCGACGCGGAACCGGGCGCCTGGCGGTTCATTCATCTGTCCGAAGACCATCACCATATTTTCCAAAACACCAGCCGATTTCATGTCGCGATAGAGTTCCTCTCCTTCACGGCAACGTTCGCCGATGCCGCAAAAAATACTGACCCCTTCGTGATGACCGATCATGTTGTGAATCATTTCGGTGAGCAATACCGTCTTACCAACACCGGCACCGCCGAACAGCCCCGCTTTTCCTCCCCGCTCCAGCGGCAGCAGCACATCAATAACCTTGATCCCGGTTTCAAATATTTCTGACTTCGTAGAGCGTTGCGAAAGTTCCGGTGGCGATCGATGCACCGAGCGCCACTGTACATCTGTCGGCGCCGGCAGGCGATCAATTGCGTTGCCGAATACATCAAACATACGCGAGAGAATCCCTTTGCCGACCTGTGTCTTGAGCGGTCCGCCCGAATCCTCTACAGCCATGCCGCGGGCAAGTCCCTGAGTTGGGGTCAGGGCAATTCCCCGTACATGATGCGCATCAAGCTGCGCCAAAACTTCGATGGCAATGTTCCCCTCCATCGCATGCAGCAGCGAGTAAATCGGAGGCAACCCTGCATCAAAGCGAATATCCACGACACTGCCGCGCACGGAAACCACTCTGCCCTTGTTTGTGTCAGTCATTGCACTTTCTGTCTTTCATCGTTGAAGTCAGACAGGCTACCATTCCACAGGCCCTGGCTCATTTTTTACCAGCAGGATTGAACAGGGCATCCTGCGTACTATGGTATCGTTCTCTCCGCCAAAGAGTGCATGCTCAATGCGACCTTCCTCGTGGGCAGACATTATTATCAAGTCAATTTCCTCTTCACTGACTACTCTCTCAATTTCTTCGACCGGATCACCATCACTGACCAGTTCGTTTATAGGGTACCCATTCTGTTTCTCCTGCTCAATGACCGTGTTCAACAGCTCTTTGGCTTCCTGGAGACTGTTATTGTATTTCTTATACTCCTCCTCGGGAAACTGCCCCGGTGCGTTGAGCGCCATCATATCGACAGGATGGGAAACAAGATGCAATACATGCAAATCCGCATCATACTCGTGGGCTATGGAAACCCCCAAGGCAATGGCTTTTCTGCTGTATGGTATTAATCTGCTGATAACAAGTATCCGTCTGAAACTTTTCATTTGTGCCTCCTCAACTACCTAGTTTTTGTGGTTGTATTAGTCCTGTTTGCGTATGCCATCTCATTTGCGAAGAACCTGCAGGGTCCGCTCATACCGTTCCTCAATTGCCCTGCGGTCATCCTTTACGTGAGCCATCTCTCGTCCGCTCTGCATTATCAGTTCAGCATGGTGTTCAAGTACTTTGCGCCGTTCCGCCACCCGGATATGGGGTGCAATGGCAACTATCGCATCAAGAAGGCAGAGGATAACCTGCACGTGGCTGGCGGCGGCATTCCGTATCTGTCCGAAAGCTGCCTCAACTATTTCGGCGAAGGAAACAGGCACTGACACAAGACGGAGATTACCTTTGTCGTCGTAGCTGAACGCAGAAGGAAACTTCCGCTGGGCTATTCGCCCGAGTGCTGCGCTGAGCCAGTTGATACAGGTCATGGCGGTAAAGGGATCGTTTATGCCGGGGGAAAGGGCGCGCAGGGCCACCTCGACAAGTTGATGTATCGAGTACTCCATGTCCTGTTCATCGGTTCGCTGCCGTCCCTGAATGAAGGAGCTATTTACCCGCGCGGCCAGCTTTTCGTCCCAGTGTTCCCGTGGCCAGACGGTGACGAGATGCTCTCCCGCAGCTATGAACTTCCCCGGACGGGAGTGGAGAGATAGAATTAAGTCGTTTTCAACAGCCGTCCTCATAAGTCCATCGTAATCAATGGCCTGAAGGTAGCCGCTATTATCCGCGGCAACCGGCCACCCGTCATGGTCAAATCCCTCGGGTAGCGCCGCCCTGACGTCCTTACGGCCCTGCTCACCAGCCCCGTGTTCCTGCTGCTCCGGCAGGTGACGGTCGATGGCAGCATCCAGGTCTCGATAAACAGCAGTGATGATACTGTCAGCCTGGATTGACGTGGAGATGTGATGGATGAAGTAGATGAGGACGGCGGTGCTTGCCAGAGCCAGGACAAAGGCAACAGTAATAGAGAGATGAGGAACGAACGAACCGCTGTCGCCGCTTCGCACCACCCGGAGCGTGAAGAGACAGTAAATGAAGGTGGCAATAAATGTGCCGAGGACTACCTGGGTGCCGGTGTCACGAATGAAGTTGCCGAGCAGTCGCGGGCCGAATTGGGAAGAGGTAAGTGAGAGGACGACAATGGTAATGGAGAAGACCACCCCGGCAGTGGTGATCATGGACCCGGCAACCGTGGAGAGGATGGAACGGGCACCCTCCGGACCACCGCTGTAGAGCCAGCCGATTTTTTCTGTAACTTCGCTTGGGAGTACTGTGTCAAAAGCGGTTGTGCCCAGGGAAAGAGCGATGGAAATCGTCGCCATGACCGCCGGTACGAACCAGTAGCTTGAACTGAACGAGTGCCAGAGGTTGAAGAGTTTGGTTTTCATCGGTTCTCCGTTTTATGGTTCATAATCAGTAGTGTCCCAACGTTTAGTTGAATAAAAACAGTTGGTTGTTATTAGCGTCTGTTTCTCTTCTGTAATCCGAATCTGTAAGTGCCTGCAATAAGGGCATTCGCTCAAAGATTGTGACGCTCAGCACCTGTAAAATTG
>JBGSQD010000086.1:0-6191 GCA_041738275.1 Geobacterales bacterium | reverse complement strand
GCACCACCGCGCAACATCCTTATCCCCCTCCTGTTTCTCCAGATACTTTCATCCATATTTGTAATATTCTTGATTTGACATCCCAGTAATACATTCCAAAATAACTTCATACCTCTGCTATCAGTCTTGGAGAGAAACCTGTCAGACCGCTGTCACTCCTGAAAACCGGGAGTCGGCCTACGTGGACCAAAGGATAATTGAGATTTGAAAGGAAGGATAACCCATGAAAGACACCCTCAAGCCTGGTTTGGAACACAGCTTCAGTTTTATGGTAACAAAAGAGAAAACCGTTCCGTATGTATACCCGGAATCAGATCTTTTTCGCGAGATGCCTGAGGTTTTTGCCACAGCCTATATGGTCGGCTTTATGGAATGGGCCTGCATGGAGGCCATGCGCCCCTACCTTGAAGAAGACGAACGCACCTTGGGAACCATGATCAATATCACCCATCAGGCTGCCACCCCACCCGGCATGATCGTCACCGCCCAGGTAAAATGCCTGGAGGTTGACGGAAAGCGCACCCTGTGGGAAATTGAGGCGCGTGATGAGGTAGAGGTCATCGGCAGGGGAACCCACGAGCGCTTCACGGTCAACAATGTAAAATTCACCGCGCGGGTGGCTGCCAAGCAGAATAAGATATGAATTCAAAAAATTATTCTTCTCATCTGCGCTCTCCAGGCAGTTGTTCTCCTCATATGGTTCGACCTGGGACGCAACCGCCGGTTCCGGTTTCACGGAGGCTGAGGCATGGCGGCCCAGGCTGGCCTGGTACAAAACAGCCATTCGGAGGGATCCGGATGGCTGTTTGCAATCTGCCCGCAAGGATTGAAGTAACAACGCAATTTCAGTTTATCATCCCTTTTCCTTTGCTTTCAGCGGTAAAATCTATATAATTCAGAAGTTTTAAACAAGTCTATGCAAGATCGCCTCACCTGAAAGGAATGTAAAAAATGAGTACTGCTACAAGCAAAAAGATGCTGCTGAATGTCATGCATCCCGAGGAAGCCAGGGTGGCCATCGTGCACGACGGCCGCCTGATGGAGCTGAATGTCGAGATAACCGGCAAGGAGCAGACCAAGGGGAATATATATAAAGGGGTCGTGTTGCGAGTGGAGCCTGGCCTGCAGGCTGCTTTCGTGGATATCGGCCGTGCCAAGCCCGGCTTCCTGCAGATGGGGGAGTTACACCCGGATTTCTGGCAATGGCGAGATGATGTTCCCGAAGACCAGCGCAAGCGTCGCCCCCGCATCCAGGAAGTACTGCGCCGCGGCCAGGAACTGCTGGTACAGGTGGAGAAGGACGAGCGCGACAACAAGGGCTCGGCCCTGACCACCTACCTCTCCCTCCCAGGGCGCTACATGGTGATCATGCCGGGCAGCGATTCCACAGGCATCTCCCGCAAGGTGGAACAGGAAGGGGCACGCAAGAAACTGAAGGAGATTGTGGCCGGAATGAATATCCCCGAGGGGATCGGCTACATCATCCGCACCGAAGCAGTCGGACGCCCGCCCGAGGAGTTGCAGAAGGATCTGGACAACCTGGTGGGAATGTACACCGGCATCAAGCAGCATGCGGCGGAGATCAAGGGCGCCGGTGAGGTCTACCGCGACAGCGGCCTGATCATACGCTTCATCCGTGATTACTTTTCCGACGATATCGACGAAGTGCTGGTGGACAGCAAGGATGCCTACCGTGAGGCCAAGGAGTTCTTCCGGGACAACATGCCCAAGTGCGAAAAGCTGGTCAAGCTGCATAAGGAAAAACGTCCGATCTTCTCCCGGTTCCAGCTGGAGGAACAGATTGACCAGATCTACGAAAAGCGCGTTGCTCTTCCTTCCGGAGGTTCCCTGATCATCGAGCCTACCGAGGCGCTGGTCAGTATTGATGTAAACTCGGGCAAATCCAGCGGCGAACGGGGTATCGAGGACACCGCCTTCAAGACCAATATGGAGGCTGCCGAAGAGGTGGCCCGCCAGCTGCGGCTGCGCGACCTGGGCGGCCTGATCATGATCGATTTCATCGACATGCGGGACAGAAAGCATAACCATGAGGTGGAGAAAACCCTCAAACAGGCCCTCAAGATGGACAAGGCGCGGGTCAATCTCGGCCGCATCTCCGAATTCGGCATCCTGGAGATGTCACGTCAACGTATCGCCAAGACATTGAACGACGCCATTCACCTGGAATGCCCCCACTGCGAGGGACGCGGCAAGGTCAAGTCGGTGGAGGCCATGGCAGTTTCATTCCTGCGCAAGGTACATGCTGCTGCTGCCAAGGGGACCATCGGCGAGGTCCGCGGCGGCCTGCCGCTGGAGGTTGCCTATTATCTGCTGAACCGCAAAAAGCGTGAACTGGCCCAGATCGAAAATGATTACGATATCGAGGTTACCGTCAAGGGAAAGACCTCCTTCCTGCTTAACCAGCTGGAACTGGAGATCATTAAACGAGAGACACCACGGGTTGAGGATGTCCTCAAGTCAGAGGCAGAGGCAAACGAGGCGCCCAAGGCAATCGTGCCGGAGTTGAAGGCGGCAGAAAGCGCAGCCCCGGAAGAGCAGCCGACCGAGGGGACTGTTGCAGCAGAAGGCGCCAAGAAGCGCAAGCGCCGCCGCAAGAAAAAGAAGCCGGGTGCCGAAGCAGTGGCCGAGCATCATGAGGCGCCAGCCACCGAAGAGACAGCCGAAGCTGAACCGGCAGAAGAGCTGGAACAAGCTGCAGCAGAACCAGGAGATGGCACGGAGGAATCCGCGGCCAAGCACAAGAAGCGGCGGCGGAGACGTGGCCGCAAGAGCGGCAAGGCGACAGAGGAACAATCTGCGACGAGTGATGGGACTTCCGGCGAGGCAGACTCGCCAGCATCTGTTGCCGTTGCCGTACCAGCAGCGGAACCCGTGCCGACAGAGCCGGTCGAGTCACCTGCTCCGCCTGTGAAACCGAAACGGGTCCGGCCTGCGCGCACCAAAAAGGTCTCTACAGCTGAAAAAGCTGAACCAGCCGCAGAAGCGCCTGAACCTGCAGCAGCGGCAGCCATTGTGGAGGAGCAGACGCCAGCCGCACCGAAACCGCGCCGTCGCGCTGCTCCGAAAAAAGCCCTGAAAACCGTTGCATCATTGCCGGAACCGGCGCTGGAGAAGGCCAAGCCGGCCCCACGGGCGCGGGCCAAGAAAAAATTGCCGGAGACAGAATAAATCAGACGCGGCACACCTCAAGCCGCCACTGCTGCAGAGTTGAAACACTCTGGAAACGGTTCGAAACTACACGATGAGGAGTTGTTTATGAGGAAGTTTGTAACGGCATTATCCATAATGATAATTATCGCTGTTGTTGCCGGTTGCGGCGGCGATTCATCGACTGGTGACAACACCACTGTCTATAGCACGCCGTCAAGCCTTGCACCCGCAAATTCACATATGGGAGGATCGGTTCAAGGAACCGCCCTGACCCTGAGCGGCACTGTATCAACGTTTGCAGGTACCGCCGCCAGTTTAGGGTTTATCGACGACACCGGGTCTGCAGCCAGATTTTATAATCCTAACGGCATCACCACTGACGGCACAAATTTTTACGTTGCCGAATACAGTAACAACGCGATCCGCAAGATCGACTCCACCGGAACAGTTACAACCCTGCAATGCACTGATTTTGATACCGGAGCCGCCGTCTTCTTCAGTGGCCCGACCGACATCACCACCGACGGCACTAATCTCTACGTTGTAGATTCCGGCCATAATTCGATCCGCATTATTGATGCGGCCAATAAGGTGATCACCGTAGGCAGCACCGCCAGCTATGCCGGTTCTGTTGATTCTGCTGTAAAGACCGATGTTCGCTTTAATCAGCCAATCGGCATCACCACGGATGGCGAAAATCTGTATGTAACCGATACCGGCAATCACACCATCCGCAGGATTGTCATTTCATCCAAAGCCGTCACCACCATGGCCGGCTCTCCCGGCAATCCCGGTCCAACCGACGGCATCAAGGCCGTCGCCCGCTTCAATCAGCCGGCACGCATCACCACTGATGGCAAAGACCTCTACGCAACTGATTTCTTGAACAGGACTATCCGTAAAATCGATATTCTGACAGGAGCGGTTTCAACCATAGCCGGCAAGGCAGGCACGACTCCGGGCACGGACGATGCCGACGCTGTTGTTGGAACTGATGCCAGGTTCAATCAACCGAACGGGATCACCACGGACGGCACGAATCTGTACGTCACGGATTCATACAACAACACCATCCGCAGGATTAGCCTGGCCGCCCCTTACAGTGTGGAAAAGATCTCGGGGATCACCTATTTTTCCGACCAGTTGCAATCTACGGGTCATGTTGATTCAGCCGAAGGCACACCCAGCTTTTGGACCCCCATAGGCATCACCACGGACGGCACAAGCCTTTTTGTTGTGGACCGTGGTAATCATACCATTCGAAAGATACAGTAATTGTCGAGGCCCGGCGACCGTCAGGTTTTTTCTTGACGTGACAGCACTTCGGTTCTATTTTTATCAGTCATTCTCCACGCTTTAAAAAATTCGTTTCTTGGGAAAGGCCACATACAATAATGGAAGAACTCAGCGAACTCCAGCTTCAACGCCGCCGCAAGGTGGATACCCTCTGGGAAGCCGGCATCAACCCCTATCCCAACGATTTCAGGCCAAAGCATACCTCAGCCGATGTCATTGCCGCCTACGGCGATAAGGAGCAGATCGACGCCAGCCATGATATTTTTGTCGTGGCGGGACGCATCCTGGCCCGCCGTTCTTTTGGCAAAGCCGCCTTTATCCAGCTTCAGGATCGCAAGGGACGTGTTCAGCTCTACGTCAAGAAGGACGAGATCGGCGAGGAGGCCTTTACGGCCTTCGAATCCTTTGACATCGGCGATATCGTCGGCACCGAAGGTTATCCCTTTCGCACCAAGACCGGGGAATTGTCCCTGCATGCCAAAAGCATCCGGCTGCTGGTAAAGTCACTGCACCCGCTGCCGGAGAAGTTCCACGGCCTGACCGATGTGGAGACCCGCTACCGCCAGCGTTATGTTGACCTGATCGTCAATCCCGAGTCGCGCGAAATCTTCATCAAGCGCTCCCGCATCGTCAACCTGATCCGTGCCTTCATGACCGGCCGCGACTTCCTGGAAGTTGAGACCCCCATGATGCACCAGATTCCAGGCGGCGCTACCGCCCGCCCCTTCGTAACCCACCACAATGCCCTGGACATGGAACTCTATCTGCGTATCGCTCCTGAGCTGTACCTGAAGCGCCTGGTCGTCGGCGGGATGGAGCGGGTCTTCGAGATCAACCGCAACTTCAGGAACGAAGGGATCTCGGTACGCCATAACCCAGAATTCACCATGATGGAGTTCTACCAGGCCTACGCCACCTATGAAGATCTGATGGACTTCACCGAAGAGCTATTCTGCCATGTTGCCCAGGAGATCCTCGGCACACTCGACTTCAGCAACCAGGGGCTCGACATCAGCTTCCAGCGCCCCTGGAAACGCCTGACGGTCCGTGAGGCCATTGTGGAATACGGCAACATCGATGCAAAAAAGCTTGAAGACCGCGATCTGGCCCTGGCCTACGCCCGCGGAATCGGCCTGGACCTGCCAACAGACATCGGCCACGGCAAACTGCTCATGGAGATCTTCGAAGAGGTGGCTGAGCACAAGCTGATCCAGCCGACCTTCATCACAGCCTACCCCACCGAGGTATCTCCGCTGTCGCGCAAGAACGACCATAACCCCGAGATCGTCGACCGCTTCGAACTGATCATCGGCGGCCGCGAGATCGCCAACGCCTTCTCGGAACTGAACGACCCCATCGACCAGAAGGAACGTTTCCTGTCCCAGGTTGCCGAAAAGGACAAGGGGGACGAAGAAGCCCACTACATGGATGAAGATTACGTTCGCGCTCTGGAATACGGCCTGCCCCCCACGGCCGGCGAAGGCATCGGCATCGACCGCCTGGTCATGCTGCTGACAGACTCACCCTCCATCCGCGACGTGATTCTCTTCCCACAACTACGTAAAGAATCCCGATAAACCGGGGAGAGCTGCCAACTAAAATGCCATTTGAACTTTTCATATGCCTGCGCTACCTCAAGGCCAAGCGAAAATCGACCTTTATCTCCATCATCACCTTCATCTCCACCGCCGGAGTAACCTTGGGAGTAATGGCACTGATCGTTG
>JBGSQD010000059.1:0-9697 GCA_041738275.1 Geobacterales bacterium | reverse complement strand
AGCGGGACCGCTTCCGTGGCCAGGGCGCCCAGGTGACCAGTTTCTACAACAACCAGTCGATGGTAGCCGGAAGCATTGTTAATCGTGGAATCAGGGACACGATGAGGGCTGTTTCAGCAGAGATGGACCAACGGTTACGCGAACAGCGGGGGGAGATTACAGCGGCTGCATTGGCGCATGCGGAGCCGATCAGGGTAGAAAGCCGGGCGCTGTTCAATCCGTACCTGAATTACCTTTATTTCCTGGCGGGCGCCCTGATGCCGACCATGCTCCAGATATTCATTATCGTAGTCACCGTTTATGCGGTTGGAGTTGAGATGAAGGATGGTACCGCCCGGGAATGGTTCGACACGGCAGGAGGCTCGCCATGGATAGCGGTGGCAGGTAAGCTGGTGCCCTATTCAACAGGGTTTTTCTTTGTGGGTCTGCTGATGAACAGCTACCTCTTTCTCTGGCTGAAACTGCCGTTGCAAGGAAGTGTCACCATGATTGTGCTGGCAACGACACTGCTGGTGTTGTCGTACCAGGCGGTGGCACTGCTGATTGTGGCAGCCACTGCCAATCTGCGCATTTCGCTGAGTACAGCGGCAATCTATGCTGCCCCGGCCTTTGCCTTTGCCGGGATAACTTTCCCCGTGATGGCCATGCCTCTGTTGGGTAAGATCTGGGGAGGACTCCTGCCGCTGAGTTATTATCTGATTATCCTGTTGGATCAGGGGATGCGGGGGGCGCCGGTGGCTGTGTCGCTACCAGCCCTTGCGGCGATGTGCGGCTTTGTCGTAGTTATCCCTGTTCTGGCGGTGCCACGCCTCGGCAGGTTGATGGTGGACGAGCAGCAGTGGGGCAAGCGATGAGAGAATTTGTTCGGATCTGGAGGGAGGAATACCGTAATATCTTTACCGACAAAGGTGTGCTGATGATTTTTTTCGGCGCGATTTTCTTCTATTCCATCTTCTATCCGCTTCCCTATGCCAACGAAGTCCTGAAAGACGCTCCGGTGGCCGTGGTTGATCTTGACCATTCATCGCTGAGCCGAAAACTTGCCCGGATGGTCGATGCCCACGAGAGCACCAGGGTGGCCGCACAAGCAACCAGCCAGCTTGAGGCGGAACAGCTTTTCTTTGCCCGGAAGGTTCATGGCATCCTGATCATCCCCCAAGATTTCGAGCGGAGGATCCTGCGCAAAGAACAGAGCAGCGTGGTGGTTTATAGTGATGCCAGCTATTTCCTGCTGTATCAGCAGGTCATGACCGGGATCGGCGTAGCGACCGGCACGCTCTCGGCTGGCATCGAGATCAAGCGGATGCAGGCTGGAGGCTTCTCCGAAGCAAAGGCGAAAGAACTCCGCGATCCGTTGCCGCTCGTGACTGTGGCGCTCTTCAACCCGTCCGGGGGATACGCCAGCTATGTGGTGCCGGCGGTTCTGGTGATGATCCTGCAGCAGACGCTCCTGATCGGAATCGGCATGCTGGGCGGCACTGCCCGGGAAGATCGCGAAGGGAATACCACCCCTCATCCGGCCTACGGCCACCATCTCCCACAGGGAGATGGAACCGGATATGGCACTGTCATCGCCCATGTTCTTGGAAAATCTGCCGCATATTTTTCCATCTATCTGTTCAATGCAGCATATTACTTCGTGGTGCTTCCCAGGTTCTACAATTTCCCGCAACGCATTGATCCACTGGATCTGGCACTACTGGTTATCCCGTTCCTCCTGGCAGTTATATTTCTGGGGCTGGCTCTTTCGACACTGTTCCGTCACAGGGAAGCATCAATGCTTTTCCTGATGTTTACCTCCCTTCCGGCACTTTTCCTGGCCGGCTTTTCCTGGCCAAAGGAATCCATTCCAATCTGGTTGCGGGCAGTGTCGCACTTGCTCCCAAGTACCGCCGGGACTGACGGGCTGTTGCGGATCAACCAGATGGGCGCCTCGTTACAGGATGTCCGCTTCGATGTGCTGGTCCTGTGGGGGCTGGTAGTCCTGTATTTTATCCTGGCCTGTGTTTTGAAAAGAACTTAATTCTTTTCCAGCAGTCCATAGCCGAATTTTTTGTACTTAACCAGCGTTTGTTTTGATTTTTTCGAGGCACGGAGAGTTCCGGCATCTATCCGCCTCAGGGCATCTTCTGTGATGGCAAGGGATTCTGTATACCTGCCTTGGTTCAAGGCCTTTTTTGCCGCAGACATATATGTTTTAACTGATTTGAAGTAATAGTTTTTGCGCGGGATTGCGGCCTTTGGTTTGTGCTGTGGCTTTACTTTGACCTGTTGTGCAGATTCAGTTGCGGTTATGCTTTTTGTCGCTGGTGGCTGAAGAACCGGTTGGGTAGGGGGCGATAATGGATTCGGATTGTCCATATGCGCCGCTGGATTGTAAATATTTGCTGCAGGATTTTTGATATCTGATGCCGGATTATGGATCCTGTCGGCCGGGTTGTTGATTGAAAAATCAGCTGCCATGGCAGGTGCTTGCAGGCTAAGCAGTAATGCAGCAAATCCGGCTGCCGATCTTGTCAGAGTCATAAATTCGGCTCGGCATAAGCAATTTTTACGATTTCTTTTGCGATATCCTCCGGTGAAAGAACAAAATCTATGCACCCGCTGTCAATTGCGCTTTCAGGCATATCCGGTTGTGCTGCCGTGTCCGGTTTTTGCGCGATAGTAATGCCGCCCACGTCTTTTATGCTGCACAGCGCTGCAGCTCCGTCTCCATCAAAGCCTGACACAATGACAGCGATAAGCTTGCCGTCCCAGTTTTCGGTCATGGAACGCAGAAAAACCGTAATCACGTCGGGCCATCCCCTGGGCTTCGATATCGGCTTTAGACGAAACTCTCCATCAAGAACATGCAAATCACGTTTATCCGGGATGATAAACACATGATTGGGCTCTATGTCCAATCTTTCCGAGATCAGTTCAACCGGCATTTTCGTGTATTTCGGGAGGATTTCGTGGAGCATGGTGGCTACTTGTCTCAGGTGATTGACAATTACAATGGCAACCCCCATATCGGCCGGCAGATGCTTCAGTAATCGGATATACGCATCAAGGCCACCGGCAGAACCGCCCACGCAAACAACTGGAAAGTTTTTTTCAGCACTCCTGGTGTTCATTTTCAATCGCTCCTCTGCTCCCGGAAAACCTGGAAACTCAGGCATGGCAGCACTATTTTGCAAGGTAGTAGTAACGGTTCAAATCGAGGAGCCCGCCCAGCACCGGTTCTTCTTCGTTAAAGCGCTTTTGAAACCAGTCATAGGTATCCCATAAACGGTCGTCCGACCTGTTCACGCCATACTTTGCCAGCCGCGCCATATTTTTAGGACTGATATCAAAATGTTCCAGAAAATCGATAAAGTCGGGCAGATCCTTTTCCTGCACATCAAAAAAATAGTTCGGGTAGGAGCCGATGAGACCATTAATGAAATCGGCGCTGTCCTTTGACGGATCAAGGCGGTCATCTTCTTTGATCAGGAATGCGACATTGTCATGCCAGCGGTTGATCACCATGGAAAATGCGATATCGCGCTCCTTCTCCCGTCGTATCCTCACATAGGCAAGGTTGGAGTTGCTGCCATTTACCAGGGCGAAAAACGGCGCCCCTGGACGGGAAAGGCGGCGAAAGGCGCGCAGATAATCGTCGGTTGTTTCATACTTGTCAGGCAGACGCGGATATACGGCTCCGGCGCGCAGGTAATTTACCTTGTCCAGGGCTATGCCCGTTGCCGGCAGGATGTGGTTGCTCACGATATGCTCGACGAACTCGCGCTTCGGATCGATCGTTTTGAAGTCGATTTTCGCCGGCAGGGAGGAAGGGTAATATTTGATCTTCTTGGCATCGACACCCTTGTACCAGGATTGCATTATCTCCTGCCGCTTTTCCGGGGGCAGAAAATCCAGAAGGTTGCTTTCCCCTTCGACGCGCAGCTCGTCCATATAGAGACGGGTCGCCAGCTGATGGCCAACATTGCCGTAGATGTCGAAACCGGCAACAAGGGCATAGTAGATCCGTTCCAGCAGCGGGTAGTCTATGACCCACATGGTCTTCGGCAGATCGCCCAGAGCCCCCTTATGCACCGAGGCGCTTTCGAAATGGCGATAGATGGTCAACACCGGGGCATCTTCGGCACGGTTCCCTTTCCAGATCGCATCATAGCCGAGGCCGGCGTAGTTGAATGAGGTATAGAGATCCTGCCTGGCCCTGTAGAACTCCTCTGCGAACTTGCGGTGCCCGTCGGTGAGCGCTGAAAAGATGCGCAGATCGCTCCCGTTCTCTATGGGCATCCGCAGCCTGTTGCTGTACAACTTCAGGAAACCCGGATTGGACACGCTCAGATCATGGTCCGGGTCCATGAACAGCACCCAGAAATGGTCATCGATGACATTGAGGGCAATCTGCCCCTTGCAGACGGGTCCATGGATAAAGGTCATGATGGTGTACATGGAATTGTCCAGCAGGAATTGATAACGCGAGCGCGGCGGGATCTGTTCGAAGACGATAAAAGGGTTGGCGCTCAATTTAGTGTCATAGCCCATCAGGTGCGGTGGCTGCAGCCACTCCGGCTGGATGAACAGCTCGTTGAAACGGGCCAGTTGGGCGTCGTCAAGATTGAAGACCATATGAGTCTTGAAGACAATGGTGGAGTGTATCTTCCGGAAGCGATAATAGAACCGAGGGGTACCGGGATTGTCATAGGGGCGGACAGTGGCAATCAGATCAAGGGGCTGGCCAGGCGCTGTCTTAGAGCGCACCAGTTCATAAAATTCATTGGTCGGCGTGCCGAATTTCAGGTGGGCCAGGAACAGATGCTCGTAAAGGTAGCGTGCCGTTATGGCGTGTTTGGCATCGTTCTGGTTCAGAAAGGCTTCCCATTGATCGATGGCTAGGGCATCACCTGCTTTCGGCGTTGTCAGTGCCGCCTGCTGTGCGGCATCAGGCCCCTTGGCGCCCTGGACCAGCCAGCCGGCAACGATGTCGAACTCATCCTGTTTGAGCGGGGGGAAGCCGAAGGGCATACCGTTGTTCGGATGTTTTTCCAGGTAGCCGCCAAGCTCTTTTCCGTTTTCCGAGCAGGTCAGATCTTCCGCTTCAGAACGGTACTCCCCCTTGCTCTTCGGGTTTTTCACCTTATGGGACAGCATCTGAATCATGATCGAGTCGTTCAAGCCGTTTGCTACGGTGCTGTCGGTAACGCTTGTGAATTTCTTCTTACGCCACTCCGCAGTTGTTTGCGCATCGGTAAAGAGGCGGGTCGGTTCCATGGATTTGAGACGATAGGAATTATAGATGGCCTTCTTTGTAGCCCCACGATCCGCTCCCTCAAAGGAGTCGAGTTTGAGCTGGCAGGGCGAATTGTAGCAGGAATGGCAGACCGTGCAGCGTTTGTCGAGAAGCGGTTTTACCTCCTTCTGGTAATCAATGGTCCTGGAGGGAATCTTGAACGCAACCGGCGGCAGCGCTTTTGCGGCACATCCGGCAAAGAGAAAGGCCAGTATTAATAAGGGTGCGAAGGTAATTTTCATGAATGTGTCACCATCCTCCGGGATTCGATTAACTTGAGTCAGAGCACTCCAGAGGAAAAACCTATGCAACACACCTGGATTTCATCGGCAGTCAAGCACTTAATGTTCTATCATACCGGTGCGTCATGTACACGGGAATTCTGATTGTTGCGGTTAACCCGGTCTGCCGGATCCTGGCGGTAGTAGTCGCCGAGAACCTTGTAAAGGTCCGGGGCGTGTTCCAGCAGGGCGTGGGGACGGTCGAAGAATTCCTCGGTGGCCACGGCGAAGAACTCTGCTTCGCTCTTTGTGCCATAGGCGTCGAGAAAAGTTTTGTGACCCTTCTCGGCGAGGTCGCGCAGCCGCTGAAATTCTTTGGAACAGACAGCCACCCATTGGGCGAGCTGATCGCTGTCGGCGAGCGGCGGTGTGCCATCTGCTGTGCCGTCGAGCATGTCGAGTTTGTGGGCAAACTCGTGGTAGACCACGTTATGTCCCTGTTCGGGATGGCGTGCGCCGTGCAGGACGGCGTCCCACACAAGGATCACAGGACCTTGGGCAAATGCCTGGCCGAGTATGGGGGTGGAGGACTCCACCGGTGCCTCCACGTTCTCGAAAACACCAGTACGGTGTTCAGGTGTTACTACGGTGGAGGGATAGACGAGAATCGACTCCACGTTACGATAGTAGTCGTGTGGAAGTCCCAGTTGCAGCAGACAGGCCTGGGCGGCGATGGTGACGCGAATCTCGTCGGTAAGCTCCAGACCGCCGCACCCTTCCCAGTTCTTTTCCTCAAGGAATACCTGCATCATTGCCCGCAACTCGGTGCGTTCGGCATCGTCCAGTACGTTGTAGTGTGCCATGTTTGCTTCCACAAAGGCCTCCCACTCGGGCGGGAACAGGCGGTCTCGCGCTTCGGCGCGGGAATGATCACGGAGCCAATGGAACATCAATAACATCCTCCTTCAAACCGGTCAGTTTATGGTGCGAGTAAGGGAACAGCATTAACAGTGCCAAAGAAAGCAAGTAGAGCGAATACAGAACCTTAGTTGAGTTGAGATATAGCCGGCAATTGTTTTAATGCAATGCGGACCTTCAAATATGGCGGTTATGCTAAATATGACAGATGACGCCGACGTTTTCTATTTTACCACAGGTGCGCAAAATTCCTTTTCACCTGTACAATCAGACTATTGCCGTCTCTGATTACGCAGTCTCCCGCTGGCACGTTAGTTGCGATTTGTTTTAGTAACATGCAACATCAAAATCTAACCCCCCTTATCTAAGGGGGGAGGCCTTGAAGTCTCCCCTTAGGTAAGGACCCTCTGGGGCCTAAAGGGAGATTTAGAGGGGTTATATGCGAAAGAATGAATGGGAGGAAGATATGACCATGAGTATAAACATGAACAGCAGCGAATATGTTGAAATTGATCACAATATTTTTCTGAATATTCGCGATTGGGGTGTGGGTAAGACCATCGTCTTTATCCCAGGTTGGCCTTTTGGTCATGAAATGTTCGAGTACCAGTTTAATCGGCTGCCTCAGCTCGGCTACCGCTGTATAGGGATCAGCATGCGCGGTTTCGGTAAATCTTCAAAACCATGGGGAGAGTACTCCTATGATGTTTTTGCCGATGACCTGCAATCGGTGCTTCATTCCCTGGACCTCAGTAATGTCACACTGGTAGGTTTTTCCATGGGTGGCGCCATTGCCCTTCGCTATATGGCGCTGCACCAGGGAGACCGAATTGACAATCTGGTTCTTTGTGGCGCAGCAGCGCCCCGTTTTACCTCGACAGTAGAGTTTCCCTTCGGTATTGAACCGGGCGCCGTGGATAGCCTTATTGAGTTATGCTATTCCGATAGAGCCAAACTTAATGCTGATTTCGGCAATATTTTTTTCAAAGACAGCAGTGCGGTCTGTCCCCAGCTTTTGAACTGGTTCCATTCTCTGGGTATGGAGGCGTCACCTCATGCAACAGCTGCCTGTCTTGTAGCTCTCCGGGACTCTGACCTGCGTGAAGACATGCAATCCGTAAATGTCCCAACGATACTTTTTCATGGCGTGCATGACCAGATTTGTCCGTTTAAACTTACGGACACAATGACAGCGCCGGTTGAACCGACGCCTGACAGCGCCAAGGCAATGGCGGTCGGTGCAGAAGCAGTTTCAGGAGGGATTAAGGGGGCAAAGCTGATTCGTTTTGAGAACAGCGGTCATGCGCTGTTTTATGAGGAAAGCAAGAAGTTTAACGATGAGCTGGTGAACTTTATGGAAAAGAAATCCACCAGTGAAAAATACTATTTCCCGTTATGAGAATTGATCATTGGTCTAAAAGACTAAAGGATTCCAAGGCGATTCGCTGGAGCATCGGCATAACAGCTGCGCTTGTAATTGTTCTGTACGGCGCCTCATATATATTTGATGAGCCGCTCCGCAGCGCCATGGAAAAGAAGCTGAACAATGACCTGAAAGGTTATACGGTTCGGCTTCCGGGATTGCATGTCCAGCCGATTGGCCTCTCACTGACCCTGAAGGGACTGTCCATCTCCCAGAAGGCTCATCCTGACATTCCTGTCGTCAGTTTTCCGGTAATCAAGGCCAGCGTCCACTGGCGCACGGCCCTCTCGGGGAAGCTTGTCGCTGAATTCATGCTGGACAAGCCGAAAGTCAACATCAACCTGCAGCAGCTGCGCAGCGAGGCGGCCAGCTCGATCCCGATCAAGGAGCGCGGTTGGCAAAAGGCTGTGGAGGACATCTACCCGCTCAAAATTAACTCTTTGAAAATCAAAGATGCCAACATCGTCTATATCGACCAGGACCCTAAAAGACCCCTTGTCCTGAGCCATTTCAACCTCCGGGCCACCAATATCCGCAATATCCACTCTCCGGACCAGGTCTATCCCTCTTCGTTCCATGTGGATACGGATATCTTCGGCACCGGGAAAGGCCGTATCGATGGCGATGCAAACTTCCTCGGCGAGCCTTTCCCAGGGATAAAGGGGCGCATAAAGCTGGATAGTGTGCCGATCGATTATTTTAATACGGTTATTGCCCGGTCAAATCTCTCCATACATGGAGGAACGCTCAGGGCTTCCGGCCAGGCTGAGTATTCTCCAAAGGTGAAGGTTGCCCACCTGGAAAATCTGGATATCCAGGGCATGAAATTGGATTACATCCATTCGCAGCGCACCGCCGGCGTTGAAAAAAAACGCGCGGCCGTAGTGGAAAAGACCGCCAGGAAACTGAGCAACAAACCGGGGCTTTTGATAAAAGCCGATCAGATGAGTTTTACCGGGTGCACCCTGGGAATGGTTAACGAGGCGGCGACCAAACCGTATCGTGTGTTCCTGGCCGATACCGATTTACATATGAGCAACTTTTCCAATCAGTTTTCCCAGGGAACCGGGCAGGTACGCCTGAAGGCGAAATTCATGGGAAGCGGCACCACCACGGCAACCGCTAATTTTCGACCGGAGAAGGGAGGACCAGATCTTGATCTCTACATCAAAATCGAGGAATCCCAGTTGACGGCGATGAACGATGTGCTGCGTTCCTACGGAGATTTTGATGTGTCTGGGGGGATCTTTTCACTGGTCACCGAGCTGCACGTCAAAGATGATAAAATTACCGGCTATATCAAACCGTTCTTCAAGGATATGAAAGTGTATGATGGCCGCAAGGATAAGGAGCAAGGCACTCTCCATCAAATGCGCGAAATTGTGATTGGCGGGGTTGCCACACTCCTTGAAAACAGAAAGCATCAGGAGGTTGCCACCAAGGTGGATATCAGTGGACCGGCGAGTAAACCGGAAACAAGCACCTGGCAGATCGTTGTCGAGCTTTTCAAGAACGCCTTTTTCAAGGCCATTCTGCCCAGCTTTGAAAAGGAGGTAATAGGAGCAGGTAAGCGCTGAACGATCTTTGAAATTGGAACTTGTACCTTGTAACTCTTATATTTTCATGTTCTTTCGTAAATAACCCCTCTAAATCTCCCTTTAGGCCCCAGAGGGTCCTTATCTAAGGGGAGATTTAAAGGCTTCCCCCCTTAGGTAAGGGGGGACTGAGATACCGTCATTGGGGTCAAGTAGTTTTTAAGTTGTAGGCCGAATTAAACGGCTTACCGTTTTTAATAACGCCATAGATAATGTGCACCAGTTTTTTCATGCAAGCACACGCTATGATCATTCCGTT
>JBGSQD010000342.1:0-7773 GCA_041738275.1 Geobacterales bacterium | reverse complement strand
TAGGGTGGGGGGGAAGCGACAATTCTGCCGGTAAGCTGCATCACCCACCCCCCAGCCCCTCTCCTTTAGGCCCTTTGGGTCCGTCAAGGGAGGGGGGGCATTCGATCATGACAGTCACCCTCATCCCTCTGGCCATCCTCGGCCTTTTAGGCGGAATCCTCAACCTGCCGGAATACCTCGGGCTGCCCGGCTTTCTGTCCGGCTTCCTGAGTTCTGTTCCAGGTTTCAGTGGAGTGGGGCATGTCTCCATCGGCGATGAGATCGCACTTCAGATCATGGCTGCAACCGTCTGTCTCATCGGCCTGGGTCTGGCCTGGTCGCGTTACACCGGTGACCGCCGGGCCGCCTCGCTGTCTGTCGAGGAGTCAGGGTCGCCACGCTCCGATTTTTTCCTCAACGGCTGGTATCTGGACAGTCTTTATAACCTGCTCCTGATCCGTCCTTTTACCTGGCTTTCCCGCGTTCTCTGGAAAAGGATAGACGAGGCCGGTATTGACGGCATCCTGGATGGTCTGGCCCGTTTCACGGCCCGTCTGGGTGGTTTGCCTGCCGGTTGGAGCACAGGCCGGGTCGCGACAACGCTGTTCGGGCTGGCTGGCGGTGTCTGCGTACTTCTGATGTATATGGTATGGGTGATAGGGTCATGAACGGGCTGTCGATGCTCAGTATCCTGATCTTCCTACCGCTTGCTGGCTGTCTGCTGCTCCTGCCGGTCTGGCGCAGCCGCAGCCTTGTGCGCGCGATCGCCTTGGGCGTGGCAGCCGTCGAACTGGGGCTGACGCTCTGGCTCTACGCCTCCTGGCAGGATATGTGCGTGCTTTCCACCAGGATGCCCGGCTTCCTCCTGCTGGAGGACCTCCCCTGGATTCCCGCCTTCGGCATCCGCTATACCCTGGGGATGGACGGCATCTCGCTGCTGATGGTCATGCTGACCGCCTTTACCTTTTGCGTGGCGCTGCTGGTGTCGTGGCGCGCCATAGAGGAAAAGCCCGCTCTGTTTCTCTGCCTGATGCTGACCATGGAAGCAGGCATCATGGGGGTCTTTCTGGCCCTGGATCTGGCGCTGTTTTACCTGTTCTGGGAGATCATGCTGATCCCGATGTTCTTCCTGATCGGCATCTGGGGGCATGGCCGCAAGCTGTATTCAACAATCAAATTCTTCCTCTTTACCATGTTCGGTTCGCTGTTGATGCTGCTGGCGATCATCGCCCTGCACCTCATCCATGCCCAACAGAGCGGTGTAGCCACCTTCGGGCTGCATGAGCTGCTCAAGACCCAATTGCCGGCCGATACCCAGCTCTGGCTGTATGCCGCCTTTTTCCTGGCCTTTGCCATCAAGTTCCCGCTCTTTCCCCTGCACACCTGGCTGCCGGACGCCCACACCGATGCCCCCACCGCCGGCAGCGT
This sequence comes from Geobacterales bacterium, assembly GCA_041738275.1. GTDB lineage: Bacteria > Desulfobacterota > Desulfuromonadia > Geobacterales > Pseudopelobacteraceae > JACPFJ01. Next base: position 6,366 of record JBGSQD010000342.1, on the reverse strand, counting down.
GATCCTGGCCGGCCTGCTGCTCAAGACCGGCAGCTACGGCCTGATCCGCTTCGGCTATCCGCTCTTTCCCCAGGCGGCCCAAGCCTTTACACCTCTGCTGTTCGGGCTGGCGCTGATCGGCATCCTCTATGCCTCGCTGGTCGCCTTTGCCCAGGAGGACATGAAGCGGCTGATCGCCTACTCCAGCATCGGCCACATGGGGTTCGTGGCCATCGGCATTGCCGCCTGGCAGCCGGTGGCGCTGTCCGGCTCGATCATTCAGATGGCCAACCACGGGGTTACCACCGGGGCGCTGTTCTGCCTGGTGGGGATGCTGGACGAACGGGCCCACACCCGGGAGATCAAGGCGTTTGGCGGGTTGTGGGGCAAGATGCCGCTCTGGTCGTTCTTCTTCCTGCTCTTTTCCATAACCTCGGTGGGGCTGCCGGGCCTGAACAGCTTTGTGGGGGAATTCCTGATCCTTGCCGGGACCATGAAAAAATCGCCGCTGGTGGCAGCCCTTGCCTTCATCGGCATAGTCCTGACCCTGATCTACATGATAAGGCTGGTGCAGGAAGTGGTCTTCCAAAAGGAGCGCCAACCGCTGGCTCTGGCCGACCTTGACCTCCGTGAAATCTGCCTCCTGGCCGTGCTGGCCCTGCTGAACGTCTGGATGGGGGTACATCCCGCTCCCCTTCTGGACCTGATCCATACGCCGGTGCAGTTGCTGATAGGGAGATAAAAAGCTTCACCACGGAGGTACACGGAGGAAAAAATGGAGTTTGATGATATAACCAGTATCGTTATCGGTTGTGCCATGAAGGTTCATTCTGTCTTGGGACCAGGCTTGCTGGAAAGCGCATATGAAGCCTGCCTTGTTCATGAACTTAAAAAGAATGGAGTCGGGCTATTATCTCAGGTTGCGCTTCCTGTTGTTTACGATGGAGTTCAGCTTGATGCAGGGTATCGAATTGATTTACTTGTCGAGGATAAAGTTATAATCGAGTTGAAAGCTGTGGATAAAGTCACATCTCTCCATCATGCCCAGCTTATGTCATACCTTAAATTAAGTAGTAAGAAAGTTGGGTTGCTTATCAATTTTAATACGGTTCATCTAAAAGACGGTATTAAAAGGATCGTCCTCTGATTTTCCTCTGTGTCCTCCGTGGTAAATCAGCTTTTACGTTTTTCGGAGCTTATGCATGAACGCTGCTGACATATATGCATTAATGCCGCTGATTATCCTGGGGGGGGGCAGCGTACTGATTCTGCTGGCCGGTGCTTTCAAGCCGGGCAGCTACCTGTATGAGTTGACCATGGTGCTCGCAGCCTCTGCCCTGCTCTGGAGCGCCATCCTGCCGGCCGAGGCTGTGGTGCCCGGTCTGGCCATTACCACTTTTTCGCGTTTTTTCTCGGCCTTCCTTTACGGCACGGGAATCGTGGCCCTGCTGTTGGCCGCAGGCTATAACCGTCGCCGGGGGATTGTCGGCGAGGAGTACCCGGCCACGCTGCTGTTCGCCTTGACCGGGATGGGGATCGCCTGCGCTGCCACTGACCTGCTGATACTGTTTCTGGGGCTGGAGGCCTTTACTTTTGCCTTCTACATCCTGGTAACCATCGAGCGAGGTTCCTCCAGGGGCGGCGAGGCCGGACTGAAATATCTGCTCAACGGCACCTTGTCGGCGGCGATCATGTCCATGGGGATCGCGCTGGTCTACTGCGGCCGGGGAACGATCAAGCTGGCGGAACTGGCTTCCCGGACAGGTACACCGGAGCCGCTCTTTCTGGCCGGGTGCTGTCTGATCCTGCTCGGTCTCGCCTTCAAGCTTTCCCTTGTCCCGGCCCACCTCTGGACACCTGATGTCTACCAGGGGTCGCCCGCTCCGGTTACGGCACTGCTTTCCACCGCCTCCAAGGCGGCATCGCTGGTGGCGCTGCTGCTCTTTCTTCCGCTGCTGGACAGCTGGCGCGGGACCCACGACATCCTCTGGATGCTGGCGCTCCTTTCCATGCTGGTCGGCAACCTGGCGGCCCTGGCGCAGGGAAGCATCAAGCGGATGCTGGCCTGGTCGTCCATTGCCCAGATGGGCTATGTAGCACTGGCGCTGGTGGCTGCCCCGGCTGGCGGCTCGCAGGCCGCGCTCTTCTATATCGTGACATATGCCGCTGCCGGGCTGGCAGCCTTCGGTGCCGTGTCAGTACTGTCCGACATCAGTGAACTGGATACAATCGAGGGTTATCAAGGCCTGGGGTACAGAAACCCGTTGGCAGGAGCAGCACTGGCGCTGGCCATGTTCTCTCTGGCCGGGATTCCCCCGGCAGCTGGTTTTATGGGCAAGTTTGCGGTTTTCAGCGCTGCGTTGCGCGGCGGTGAAACAGCATTGGCCATAATCGGCATCCTGACGGCGCTTGTAGCGGTCTTTTTCTACCTGCGGGTAGTGGTGGCGCTGTATATGAAGCCTCCGTTCGGGCAATTTGTGCCGGCCAGGCCATTGGCGCTTTCCGAGGTCGTCGCGCTGATTGTTCCGGCCGCTGTGATCCTGGCCTTTGGTGTTTATCCCCAGCCGTTACTGGATCTGTTGGCGCAAGTCATGAAATAATTTCAAGGAGGTTGCGCATGTTTCGTTTTGTTATCATGAGTGTATGTGCTTTTTTGTTGACCGCCTGCAGCACGGTTCCCATTACCGGCCGGTCGCAACTCAACATTATCCCCGGTTCTTCCATGCTCTCCATGAGTCTGCAGCAGTACGACCAGTTCCTGAAGGAACATAAGGTAAGCACCAACCAGGAACAGACCGCGCTGGTCAAACGGGTGGGGGCCAAAGTCCAGAGCGCTGTTGAACGCTATTTCATCGACAGCGGCTTGAAGGATCATCTGGCCGACTACAAGTGGGAGTTTAATCTGGTGGAGGACAAGCAGGTCAATGCCTGGTGCATGCCGGGCGGCAAGGTAGTTGTTTACACCGGAATCCTGCCGATTGCCAAATCCGAAGCTGGTTTGGCGGTGGTGATGGGGCACGAAATCGCCCATGCCATTGCCGAGCATGGCAACGAGCGCATGAGCCAGGGGCTGATTGCGCAAATGGGCGGGGTAGCGCTTTCCACGGCGCTTTCCACCAAGGCCGCTGCAACCCAGCAGCTCTGGATGTCGGTCTACGGTGTTGGCGCCCAGTACGGGGCGATCCTCCCCTACGGCCGTTTGCAGGAAAGCGAGGCCGACCATCTGGGGCTGATCTTTATGGCCATGGCCGGCTACGATCCGAACGAAGCGATATCTTTCTGGGAGCGGATGGCTGCCCAGAAGGGGGGGAAGGCGCCGCCGGAATTTCTCAGTACCCACCCCGCGGATGCCACCCGGATTGAGAACATCAAGCGGCTGATTCCCAAGGCAATGGAGCAGTATAGGAAGTGACGGCAGGTATCCGGTCAAGAAGACAGTTTACTTCTCCCTGGTCCGAACGATAACCGCCGAAATCCTGCTGACCTCCAGAACGGCATCAAAAAACTCCCGGCCGCTCAGTTCTCCCAGGTGCACCAGCTCCTTGGTGACAGTGCGGACCTTGCCTGTAAGCTCTTCGCCACCCTGCAGGCGCAGTGTCACACGTTTGCCAGTCCGGTCTTCCAGAACCTTTTGAATGGTGTCACCGGCCTTGATGGCAATAACCTCAGCGCGAACGTCGGATACTGTTCCCAGGCAGACCAGCAGCAAAAGCATAACAATCTGTCGAACTTGCATAACTTCTCCTTTCTGATACCAGGTTCCTGCTTGAATTTTTTCCATTTGGTACACCTCCTGATCTCTTCAATTCACTGGTTCAGTCTATTAAAATATTCATCCAGTGTAACCGCCGTAACCTCACGGGTCAGCGGACGCGTTTCGTCGGCAAGCGAGAGGGGGCAACTGTGGGCAACTGTGGGGTCAGGACTTGATAACTTGACATCCTTCGTCTGCTACCAACCTTTGTCAAACTACCAATGCCTGCCTTAAAAGGAATAGGCCAGAGATGATTCGAGACGGATATCGTTCTTCAGAGTTTCCCCACTGGGGTTTGACTGATACTCATCCACAAGCCCGGAGCGGAAGGACACTCCGGCGTAAAGAGGGATTTTAAGAGATGTCTCAGATCGGAAACGGTATTCTCCAAGCTCTGAAATGTATGGATAAAAAAGGAATTCCTGGGACAGACTGAGCTTTTCCAGCATAAGCCATTCAAAATAAGCACGGGAGGAAACGATTACTTCCGTCGTGTCTGATTTATCGTGCCGAAAATCCGTCCGCTGAATGCCCAATCCCCCTTCCAATAAGGCCTTAAATGGCTCCTGATCTAAAAACCAATAACCCAGGCCCGTCGCGGGAGTATAACGGCTCCGGATATTAGCAAAATGATCGTGATCCGCCTCGATCTTGTTAAATTGATACCATTTTTTCGCGTTACCTAAGCTCCAGGCGTAACGCAAAAGACCATAATAGGCTTGCGTGTTCATTCTCTTATCCTCAGAAGCATATGACCCGCGCCCCTGGAGCGTCCATTCGTCAACTTTTTCCCTTTTACGGTTTATAATAAATTTCCCCCCTAAGCCATTAGCGACCGTATTCCCGCTCTTCAACAGATAGCTCCCCTCGATCTGGCCTGTCCATTCGACCCCCGGGAGTTTTTTTTCTGGTGGGGACACTTGCGCGGACGGGGTCCTGGTCAGAGTCATGATGCGGTCTTTGGAGAGGGTCAAAACTCCCAGGTTTTCACTTTCAAAAATGATCGAACTGGCGGATTCTTGTTTCAGAACACCCTTGAGGGAATCGCCGTTCGTGAAATGGACCTCATCAGCAAAAGAATAATCCTGGCCTAGGCTAAACAATAAAAACAGAGAGAAGATAAAAAAATATTTGTCTTTCATAAGGGGACCTCCAAAGATAACGAAATCGTAGCATGCGCAGGTCTTGAGAAGTAAGTTTTACATGGAGAGCAGCGGGGACAGGCATACATGCTATTAGCCCATCCCACAAACTCCACGCTTGCATGTCTTGTTAACGGGCATGAAGTTGACCCGCCGGTTTTTGGGCGGTTCCAATCTTTCTGGGTGGAAATTCGGTATTCTCGACGTTTCGTCTTTGCCTTTCATCAGGTGTTTTTCGTAGTTTCAGCCTTTGCTTGTCAATAGCTGTCTCGTGTCAAGGGCTGACCCCTTCGGGTTTACGGGGTGGAGATGTGTTACACCAAACCTACACTGGCTGTTGCACTTCGAACTTGAATCCGCGACACTTTTTCTTGTAGAGGGAACGTTTTTACTCTTGTCGGGCAGCCTTTTAATGGGTGACACATAGGTGCTATCTCGGTACAATGCGCACAGTTCGGGCTATAATCGACCGGCACGGGAGGTTCCTAATGAAGCGACTCGGTAATATCATGTTCAAAGGACTGGTGACGATGCTCCCGGCCCTGTTGACTTTCTACATTCTCTTCTGGCTCGTGAACTCTGCGGAAACCGTGCTCGGCGGCATGCTCAAAGTGCTGCTTCCAGTCGACTGGTATATTCCCGGCATGGGCCTTTTGGCCGGACTCGCAGCGACCTTTCTGTTCGGCTTGCCGCTCAACGCCTTTCTGGTGCGATGGTTGCTCAACCTGGGCGAAAAGTTTGCGGACAACATACCGCTGATCAAAACCCTCTACGGCTCGCTCAAGGATTTCATCGGCTTTTTCGCCAACAAGCGAGATTCCCGGTTCAACCAGGTGGTTACAATGGACCTGGAATTCGGCGGCAAGACGATGCGTATGATCGGCTTCGTCACGTGTAGCGATTTCAGCAGCCTACCGACGGGAATCGGCGAGGAGGGGGAAATCGCAGTTTACCTTCCTCTGAGCTACCAGATAGGTGGTTATACGGTAATCGTACCGCGATCCTCTGTGAATCCGGTGGATATCTCCGTCCACCGTGCCATGGGCTTTGTAGTTACCGGCGGCATGACTACCGACAAGGGTCACAACGTAAACACAACGCCGTAAGACACAACGGCTCGGGAGAACACCGGCGGTTTTAGGCCGGTGCTTCTGTCTTGTTGGATCCTCTCTTTTTACTTTTGTCTCGTGACAAGGGCTGACTTTTCAAGCGTTTTCTGTTTTTCAATAAACGCTACAGCTTTGCTGGTGCTGAGCCCCCGTTGAAACTGTACCAGCTTGATTGCCTCTATCTTTTCCTCACGATCAAGCAGAGTTGTCAACAACGAGTTGAATTCCGTCTCTGTCATCGGTTTTTCCATATCAAACTGCTTCTCTTGATCGCTGACGACGGTGGAGTACCGTGCGAGCAATTCGCGAAGTTTCTTTTTGCCCGGCGTAATATGTGTCAATTCTATCTTCAACAGGTCGGGACTGATGAAGACTATGGGGC
>JBGSQD010000330.1:0-20785 GCA_041738275.1 Geobacterales bacterium | reverse complement strand
TAGCCCTCCGCACATTGCTGCGCGAAGATGGCTGAACCTCCGGATTATTTTCAAGTCGTTTAATGGCATGATGTCACTTTCTCTCAGAATTAACGGGCCATTGCAGCTCATCTACTATTCAACGTTGGGACACTACTGATAAATAAACTGTAAATAATTTTGTTATGGTTATTTGTATATTCCGCTGTATTGATCATCATATCCCTCAAACAATCAGAGTCATCCAAACAGGTTAAGTTCCCTCACTGCTATTTCACATGGACTTGCAATACCTGCCGCTTGATATAGCATACGCATAACGCCATTGAAATGATTATTGTATGCGTTCAACCTTCTACCAATCTCCAGGGGATTTCATACTGGTTGTTCTAAAAACAGGCAAAAAGCAAGCATCTTGGGAGAGTTCTTGATTATGTCAGAGTCAGAGTGGATCGGTTGCACGACCAGTTTCAAATAAAAAAGGTTACGGCATAAATGCCATAACCTTTTGAATTCTTTGGAGCGGGAAACGGGATTCGAACCCGCGACCTTCAGCTTGGGAAGCTGACACTCTACCACTGAGTTATTCCCGCAAAAACGAGCTGTATAAATGCCAAGAGACAGATGATTTGTCAACTGTAAATTGCGCCATTCAGGATTTAAGACACAGCCCTCTCAACCGGCACGACCACGAAAAGGTAGCAACAACAGATATCCAAGCCCCAAACGGTTTGCGTCACGGAACTCCTTAAGCCCTATTACCATTCCGTCATGCCCTTCCCTGGGCTGATCACGATATGTGCCCAAGAGCCGATCCCACCATGGGACGTTGAAACTGAAATTACTGTCGGTCTCTCGGGGGATAATGGAGTGATGCACTCTATGCATGTCCGGGGTGACGAGAATCAGGCGTAGCCAGCGATCAATGGCCAGGGGGATGCGGAGATTGCCGTGATTGAAAAGCGAGGTTGCGTTAAGCACCACTTCAAACACCACTATTGCCAAAACCGGGGCGCCGAGCAGTGTCACTACCCCCAGCTTGATGAGGAGCGACGCCAGAATTTCGATGGGGTGAAATCGGTTGCCGCTGGAGACATCCAGATCAAGATCCGTGTGATGCATGCGATGAAAACGCCAGAAAGTAGGTATCCGGTGAAAGGCGCGGTGCTGCAGGTAAATCACCAGATCAAGCGCCAGGACAGTCACGCCGATCTCCAGCCAGTGCGGCAAAACAACCAGATTAAATATCCCCCAGCCTTGCACCTTGGCGATCTCGGCCATACCGACCGGCATTAGTGGAAAAACCAGACGGGCAACGAAGGTATCAATAATGACAACGGCAATATTGCAGAACCAGCGGCGACCCTTGGGCACGGTCAACTGGCGTCGCGGCCAGAGATGTTCGGCCAGACCGACCAGCAGGAAGATCCCGAGAAAGGAGCCGAGCCTGATAGCGCTCTCGCTGGCCATGTCCTAGCCGACGTGGGCAACAAAGAATGCCCGCACCTGCTCCAGGTCCGCATCCATCAACTCGCAACGGGTCGGCAATTCCGCCAGGGCTTCAATGGCCACAGGAACAGGAGGGGGCGTACCGACAGCCTTCTCCACAGCCTCACCGAACTTGGCTGGATGGGCCGTGGCCAGACAGACCCGGGCGTTATCGGCAGGCAGCATTTTCAGCGCCGCCCGTACACCGACCGCAGTATGGGGGTCAAGCAGGTATCCGGTTTCGCGGTAAAAGTCGCCGATGGTCTCCAGCGTTCCGGCCTGGTCAACCGAGGCGGAACAGAAGTCTGCCCGCACCCGTTCCATCTCAGCAGCAGAAAAATTGATTCTTCCCTGTGACTTCAGTTCGCCGAAGGCCGCTCGCACCCGATTCGGATCCTCGTTGTAGAGATGAAAGAGATAACGCTCGAAGTTTGATGCCAGCTGGATATCCATCGAAGGCGAAGCGGTGGAAACCACGCTGGCCAAGGAGTAGTCACCATCGTTGACAAAACGGGTCAGTATGTTGTTCTCGTTGGTGGCCAACAGCAGTGGCCCCATGGGCAGCCCCATCTGCTTGGCAACGTACCCGGCGAAGATGTCTCCGAAGTTGCCGGTAGGTACGGAGAAGCTGACAATCTTATCGCCATCATCCGTTACCCGCAGCCACGCATGGAAATAATAGACCACCTGGGCCAGAACCCGTGCCCAGTTGATGGAGTTGACCGCTCCCAGTGAGTAGTTATCCTTGAAGTCAAGGTCGTTGAAAAGTGCCTTGACCATGTCCTGACAGTCGTCAAAGGTGCCGCGGATTGCTATGTTGTGGACATTGGCATCGGTGACGGTGGTCATCTGCAATGCCTGCACCGGTGAGGTCTTGCCGTGCGGGTGCAGGATGAATATATTGATCCCCTTCTTGCCCCGTACGCCATGAATGGCGGCACTGCCGGTATCGCCCGAGGTTGCGCCGATGATGTTCAGGTGTTCGCCGCGCTCGGCCAGAATGTATTCGAAGAGGTTCCCGAGGAACTGCAGGGCCACGTCCTTGAACGCCAGGGTTACGCCGTGGAACAGCTCCAGAATGTATACTCCATCCCTATGGACGACCGGAGTAACCTCGGGATGGGTAAATGTCGCATAGGATCGGTCTATGAGGGCCTGCAGTTCCTGGGCCGGTATGTCATCTACAAAACGGGAGATGACCTGGAAGGCCAGCTGCGGATAGGAGAGTTTGCGCCAGTCGCGCAGCTGCTCGGGAGAAATCTGCGGATATGATTCAGGCAGAAGCAGACCGCCGTCGGTGGCCAGGCCCATCATGACGGCATCCTTGAAGTTGATCGGCTGAATACCCCCACGGGTACTGATATAACGCATCTAGGTTTTTCCTTTCACTGCAAACTCGTTAACAGATTTATCCCGTCAGCGGGATTAACATTTTCGTGAATGTAACAGATATTCCGGAATTATGGAAGCACCTCAGCCACCGGTCATGCTCGGCACTCCTCCTTCACGAAGCTCACCCGGCGCCAGCAGGAAAAATACCCGAAACATGCAATACTTGTAAAATTCATTAAACAGGAGTCTAAAGCTGCCGCCGTGGTTCCACCAGACCTCCTTCAGATTTTTGGTATCAACCGGGTAGGTATAGATGGCCACATCCTTGGGCAAGGCGTTGCGCAGCAGGATCGAGGCGCGCTTCATATGATAGCGCGAGGTAATGAGTAAAATAGAACGGACCTCTTTCTTCATAATGACATCCCGCCCAAAGATCGCGTTCTCAAAGGTATTACGAGAGGCTTTTTCCAGAATCACCCCTTCCGGTGACGGGTCTCCCGGACGTGGGTGATACAGGTCGGATCGTCGCACCGCTGGGTCGACTCCGATGAAGAACAGCCATGTCCCCTTTCGTTCCCGATAAAGACGCACACCTTCCTCTACCCTTCCCTTGCCGCCCGCCAGCACAACAATGGCATCCGCCTTTACCTCGCGAGGTCGATACGAAAAAGTTTTATATGTAAAATCAATGAATAACATGGCAATAACCAACGTAGCTATTACCAGCATTGTGATGAATGCCTTGATAATATTCATCCCCAAAAACCACTTTTTACTTGCATCGTGACCCCAGAACTGGTATAGAATTTTTTTCAGTAATTAACGGAGGAATAAACATATGTCGAGAAAATGTGAAATTTGCGGTAAAGGCCCAAGCTTTGGCAATAACGTAAGCCATGCTAACAACAAAACCCGTACCGTGTGGTACCCCAACCTTCAGAAGGTTAGAGCAGTCAGCAACGGCAGTGTAAAAACCGTTAAGGTCTGCACTCGCTGCATCCGCTCCGGTCACATCACCAAGGCCGCCTAACGGCTATTATCTGTCCCAGATTATTAAAGCCGCGGCGCATTGCGCTGGCGGCTTTTTTATTTCAATGCGGGACACGGGATCCAAACCATTCCCTACAAGCAGGCAACCGTCTCTATCTCCACCAGTGCACCACGTGGCAGGCCCTTGACTGCCACCGTTGAGCGGGCTGGTTTATGGCTGCTGAAAAAGCGCCCATAAACCTCGTTCACCGCAGCAAAGTCGCCCATCTCCACCAGAAAGATCGTGGTCTTGACCACATTGTCAAAACCCGCTCCCGATGCGGATAAGACAGCTGCAATATTTGCCATCACCTGTTCCGTCTGTATCACCACATCACCCTGGACCATTTCACCGGTAGACGGATCAAGGGCGATCTGCCCGGAGCAGAAGATCATATTACCGGCACAAACTGCCTGGGAGTAGGGTCCGATGGCTGCGGGAGCTTGATCTGATGAGATCGTTTTCAAGTTCATTTTTTTATCCTCTCTACCTTAATCACGCCTTTAACTTTCATAATTGCGTTCATAACCTTCTGCAGATGCGCCAGATCGGTGACATTCACCTCGAATGTGTTCTCGCCCCGTTGGTCAATCGTGCTCTGGACATGGGCGCTGGCAATGTTTGCCTCGCAATTGGTTATGGCGGTGGTTATGCCTGCCAGGACCCCCTTGACATCGTGACAGAGCACTCTGATCTTAACCGGGAGCACGGATGTCTTGACCTTGTTCCAGGCCACATCTATGCGCCGCTCAGGATCTGTCTCCAGAGCCAGCTGGCAATCGGAGGTATGGATGGTGACCCCTTTGCCCCGGGTAATGAAACCGATGATCTCATCCCCCGGCACCGGATTGCAGCATTTGCCGAAGCGCACCAGCACGTCGTCGATGCCGCTTATTTCAACAGCGCTGGAAGATCTGCCCTTCAGCTTGTTGATCATTGAAGTAAGGCGTGATTCCTTGCGCTCGGTCCTCTCATGCAGCTTTTCATCCGGCAGGAGCTTACCTACGATCTGTCCGGAGGATATCTTGCCGTAGCCCACCGCCGCCAACAGATCATCGTCACCGGCATAGCCGAACTCGGCCGCTATCCTCTTGAAGTCGCCGCTCTTCTGAATCTTTTGCAGGTTGATGGAATACCTGCGGAGATCCTTTTCGCAGATTTCACGTCCCAGCACGATACTGCGCTTGCGCTCCTCGGTCTTTATCCAGGTACGGATCTTGTTGCGGGCACGGGAGCTGTGAACTATCTTGAGCCAGTCCTTGCTGGGGGTATGGTGGGGTGAGGTTATAACCTCAACTATGTCGCCGTTTTTCAGCTCATACTTGAGCGGCACCAGCTTGCCGTTTACCTTGGCGCCAACGCAGCGATGGCCGATGTCGGTATGAACGGAGTAGGCAAAATCGATCGGTGTGGAACCCTTGGGATAGCCCTTCACGTCGCCCTTGGGCGTGAATACATAGACCTCTTCGGGAAACAGGTCAACCTTGACCGAATCCATGAACTCCTTGGAATCCTGCAACTCCTGCTGCCACTCCAGTAACTGGCGCAGCCAGGCAAAGCGCTTGACGTCTTTCTCGTCGTACCCCTTACCCTCCTTGTACTTCCAATGGGCAGCGATTCCTGCATCCGCCACACGATGCATCTCATGGGTACGGATCTGCACCTCCATGCGGTCACCATGGGGGCCTATGACCGTCGTATGCAGCGACTGGTACATATTCCCCTTGGGCATGGCGATATAATCCTTGAAACGCCCCGGAATCGGTTTCCAGGCCGAATGGATCACCCCCAGCACCTCGTAGCACTCCCGCACATCATTCACCAGGATGCGGAGAGCGATCAAATCATAGATCTCCTCAAACTCCACATTACGCTTCTCCATCTTGCGATAGATGGAGTACAGATGTTTACTGCGGCCCGAAACCTCATCCTGAATGCCATGGATGGCCAGTTTTTCCGTAATGATGGCCTTGGCCTCCTCTACGAAGGCCTCCCGTTCCTGTTTTTTGAGAGATATCTTTCTGGCGAGGTCAAAATAAATCTCTGGATTCAGATACCTGAAGGAGAGATCTTCAAGTTCAACTTTAACCCAGGAAATGCCCAGACGGTTGGCAATGGGGGCGTAAATATCCATCGTTTCACGGGCAATACTGCGTTGTTTGGTTTCCGGCTGAAACTCCAGGGTACGCATGTTGTGCAGGCGGTCGGCCAGTTTGACCAGGATAACGCGGATGTCATTGGCCATGGCCAGGAGCATTTTGCGGAAATTCTCCGCCTGACTCTCAGCCTTGGTCTTGAAGTGAATCTTGCTGATCTTGGTGACGCCATCCACCAATCCGGCAACTTCTACCCCAAACACCTCGGTCAGCTCTTCGGAGGTTGTCAGGGTGTCTTCAATGGTATCGTGCAGGAAACCGGTGATGATGCTGGGGACATCCAGCTTGAGGTCAGCCAGCAGACCGGCCACCTCCATGGGATGGATGATGTACGGCTCTCCCGAAAGGCGGGTCTGCCCCTGGTGCACCTTGGCGCAGTAGACGTAAGCCTTGCGGATGAGATTCAAGTCCGCTGTAGGGTTGTACGCCGCTACCTTGTCGAGGATGTCATTGAGCCTGATCATACGTTTTTAATCGCCTGATGAGAACTGGAATGGTGCTGCAAAGGCAGGATAAAAAAAGGGTGAAAGCACAATTGCACTTTCACCCGGGGTTGTGGTTTATTTGACGTGCTGTTGTTTCTTGATAACCTCGTAGGTGACCTTGGAAGCCGCAATCTCTCGCAGGGCGGTCACGACCTGTCGATTGTTTTTGGACTCAATCAAGGGTTTAACCCCCTTATAAAGCTGTTTGACCCTCTTGGACGCCAACATGACGAGGAGGAAACGATTTTCAACTTTATCGAGGCAATCTTCTACCGTTACTCGTGCCATACTGATACTCCTTCCGCCTGCTTATAAAATGCTTACATACCGAAACGCAGGATGTGAAGCTAATGATTTCTGACCCTGATAAAGACTACTTCAGAACAGAAGCTGAATTGGAACGATATTTTTACCCTATTTATCCTCAAATATCAAACAATTTCGACACCTGCTCCAGCATTCGAAAGGTACGGTGGTTGTGCGCCGTAACAATCGCGGATAATTCCTCGAAGGCAACCTCAATACGATCGTTGATTATGATGTAGTCATACCATCGGGCTTCCTTGATCTCCGCAGCTGCCCCTGTTATTCGACGCTCAATCACCTCGGCAGCATCAGAGGAACGGCTTTCCAAGCGGCGGCGCAACTCGGCCATGCTGGGCGGCAGGATAAAGACATAACTGCCTCCCTCAAACTGTTCCTTAAGCTTAAACGCTCCCTGACAGTCGATGTCCAGCACCAGGTCTACACCACCCTTACGTGCTTCTTCGAGGGTTTTCATAGCCGTTCCGTACAGATTGTCGTGGACCTCGGCCCACTCGGCAAAGGCATCTTCCGCAATCATGAGCTGGAATTCGTCACTGGAGACGAAGAAATAATCCTCGCCGTGGACCTCGCCCGCCCGTGGCTGACGGGTGGTATAGCTGATAGATTCCCGCATGGCCGGAAAGCGTTTCAGGAGCTCGCGACAGAGGGTGGTTTTACCCGCTCCGGATGGAGCGGAGATGATCATGATCAATCCTTCACGTTTCATGAATCAGCCTTTTTAGTTTCAGAAAATAATTTCGGTAACACACATAGCCTATATATCAGGGTCAGGATTTTCGCAACAGACTACGTATCACATAATGCAGCCAAAAGAAAAGCCCTCCTCAAGGGGGCTATTCTTTTGATCTTCATGACAGGAAAATTACGGTGCGGCAAATCCGGGCAAAATTACAACTCATAGCTTTCCACATCGAAGTTCAGACCAGCGGTTCTGCCCATGACTTCCAGGTTCAGACAGCCACCATCAAAGATTTCATTGGCCAGCCTTTGCACATCAGTAACGCTTACGGCATCGAAACCGGCAAGGACTTCATCGATCGGCTGATTACGCCTGAGGAAAATCTCGTTCTTTGCCAGACGAGTCATAAGGTTATCGCTGCTTTCCAGGGACATGAGGGTTCTGCCCTTGAGCTGTTCGCGGAATGAATCCAGTTCATCCTGAGGCACCGGTTCCTGCTTTATCCTGCGTATCTGTCCCAGAGCAATGTCGATCGCCTCGCAGCAATTACCCTGTTCGGTACCTGCATACACGACCAGCGCGCCTGAATCGGCATGAGAGATGACATAGGAATAAACCGAATAGGCCAATCCCCTTTTTTCACGAATCTCCTGGAACAGGCGGGAGCTCATTCCCCCGCCCAGGATGCTGTTAAGCAGGAACAGTCCATAACGGTCGGGATGATCATGCGGCAGGGCATTGGTGCCCATGCAGACCAAGGTCTGTTCCAGGTCACGTTCACTCAGGTTGGCACATCTTCCGACAGAAGGTAAGGCCTTGACCAAGTTGCGCGTTGCCCAGTCCGATGCAATGGCCGAGAAAGCCGACTCCATCAATCCGACCAGATCCTCATGCCTGACGTTGCCGGCGGCCGAGATGATGATTTCTTCCGGATGATAGCGACTCATCTTATAGCCGACGATCGTGTCACGGGATAATGACAATATCGTCTCTTCCGAACCGAGGATGGAATACCCCAAGGGCTGGTTGCACCAGAAGCTCTGGTGGAATCTGTCGTGGATACACTCTTCCGGATTGTCGTCCCGCATCTTGATTTCCTGCAGGATGACCTTCCGCTCCCGTTCCAGCTCTTCGGCAGGAAAGATGGAATGCAGGAAAATATCCGTCATTAGATCGGTCATGCGGGGCAGGAATTTTGCCAGCACCTTGGCGTAATAGCAAACATACTCATGTCCGGTAAAGGCATTCAGGATGCCGCCCATGGAATCCATTTCCAGAGAGATCTGCCGCGCATTGCGCCGCTTGGTCCCCTTAAAAAGGAGATGCTCGATAAAATGAGCAATACCGTTGACGTCAGACGATTCATGCCGTGTACCGTTGGCCACCCAGATGCCCATGGAGACGGTATGCATATGTTCGACACGCTGGGTAATGACTCGCACACCATTGTTAAGTATTGAGGAAGTTATCATGTGACAATCATACCCAGTTTCAAGGAAAAATCCAGCACCTTCTGGATAATAATTGCAGACAGCATAAGTATCGCTTGCGGCAGCTGACGGTAATTTGCTACTTATATTTCAAAACAATACCGGCAATTACATCCGGATTCAAGTTTACAAGGATCATCCATGAACATCATCACAACCAAAATACCGGATATTTTCTTAGTCGAACCAAAGGTTTTTGGTGACGATCGAGGTTTTTTCTACGAGAGTTTCAACGAACGTACCTGGCAAAAGCTGACCGGACAACAGGTCCGTTTTGTCCAGCACAACCATTCCCGCTCGGCCGCCGGGGTCCTGCGCGGTCTGCATTATCAGATTCAACACCCCCAGGGCAAGCTTGTGCGGGTCGTGTCCGGCGAGGTCTTTGACGTGGCAGTGGATATTCGCTGCAGCTCACCCACATTCGGCAGGTGGTTCGGCACCCGCCTCTCGGCGGGCAACAAACTCCAGATGTGGGTGCCGCCGGGATTCGCTCACGGATTCTATGTCATCTCCGATTTTGCCGAATTTCTTTACCTGGCCACGGACTTCTGGTCGCCGGAACATGAGCGCTGCATTGCCTGGGACGACCCTGACCTGGCGATCACCTGGCCACTGACCGAAACCCCTGTGGTCTCGGCCAAAGACCAGCAAGGCAGCTTCTTCAGAAATGCAGAGCTGTTCCCATGAAAATCCCTCCCCCCGGCCATGATTCGCCTCCCCGCCAGGGTACCGACAATGTCACTTATCCGGAACAAAACAATTGGAATTTTACCGGTCGCAATATGAATAAAGATCGGGAAAATACCCGCTGGTTGATGCTTCTTTGCTGTTGTCAATGTTTCATAATGCTTGTCTTTATCAACTACTCGGCCATCCTCCCTATCCTGCGTTCTGAATGGGACATGAGCAACACCCGGGCCGGCATGATCTTCTCGGTTTACCAATTGGGTTACATTGCTTCAGGTGTAATTCTGAGCACCCTCTCCGATCGAATAAGCATCAAAAAGATCTTTATCATCGCCGCCGTGTGGTCTGCCGTGGGCAACCTGCTCTTTGCCCTGTATGCCCATGATTTTTACAGCGGCCTTTTTCTGCGGGCCTTGACCGGCATCGGCATGGGCGGCACCTATATGCCGGGGCTCAAGCTGGTTGCTGAACGTTTTGATCCATGCATGCGCGGAAAGGCTATCGGCATCTACGTCGGTTCGCTGGTACTGGGTGCTTCAATATCGCTGGCCGTTACCGGATGGTTGACCGATTTTTTTGGCTGGCGCATCGCCTTTATGGTCTGCTCCGGTGGGGTATTAACCGGAGCAATCCTCTCTATCCCGATTTTCAAAGGATACCGTCCCACCATCCGCACCCGGAGCAAAGGCGGATATAACGCTGAAGTACTTAAAAACCGGCCGGCACTGCTGATGATCCTCAGTTACGGCGCACATATGTGGGAAATGTACGGTATGCGAAGCTGGCTGGCTCCCTTCTTCACCTCGGCACTGATCGGCTGGGGAGTGGAGACAGGACGGGCAACCGGTTTTGCCGCCACCATTGCCGCAGCCCTGATCGGCATAGGCGCTTTTTCCACCGCCATCACCGGCACCCTTTCGGATCGTTTTGGACGAACCGCCACCATCAGCATCGTCATGCTGGCCAGTGCCCTGTTCTCATTCAGCTTCGGATGGCTGATCAACACCAATATCTGGCTGACCCTGGCTGTCGGCTTGATCTACGGCTATCTGGTAGTAGCGGATTCTCCGGTCTTCTCAACCGGATTGACCGAACTGGTTGTTCCGGGCTACCTTGGTGCAGCCATGGGACTTCAATCCCTGGTTGGTTATTCTCTGGGGATGATCTCACCTACTGTTTTCGGATGGGTACTGGATACATTCCGCGAGTGGCAGCCGTTACCGGGAATCAACGGACAATGGGGGCTGGCCTTTGCCAGTGTCGGTGTCGGCGCACTGGCAGGACCTCTCTTCATGTGGATGCTGCGCCGCACACCTGAAAGCCGTAAAATGGCAAACGGCAAGCAGTAACAGCGATTTCAGCTGATGCAAATCATCTGTTCCAGCTTGTCCAGGTCTTATCCTATAACAGACTATGTACTGATAATTTCTTGATTTTTTGTGCTTTTACGTTACTATAAATTTGTTTTTTACTTATTAGGGGGATTTATGCCAAAAGTTCTTATTCCGCTTGCCGACGGCTTTGAGGAGATAGAGGCACTTGCCCTGGTGGATGTACTGCGAAGGGCCGAGATTGTTGTTGTACTTGCCGGTCTGCAGCCAGGCCAGGTTACCAGCGCAAGAAAAGTCAGCATTATTCCCGATGAGACCATTGACAATTTGACTGCCGTTGGTTTCGACATGATCATCCTCCCCGGCGGCCAACCCGGCACAAACAACCTGATCAAGGATTCCCGGATAAAACGCCTGCTGATCGACTTCGACACAGCCGGCAAATTAATCGGCGCCATCGGTGCAGCGCCAATCGTGCTCGCTGAAGCTGGAATCCTCATAGCCAAGCGGATTACATGCTACCCCGACTACAAAGACAAGCTGGGTGACGCACAATATGAAGACAGCCAGGTCGTTACTGACGGGAATATCATTACCAGTCAGGGTCCAGGCACTGCGATCGCGTACGCACTTGCCGTCGTATCCCGACTGGCCGGAAGACACGTTTCCGAGGCAATCGGAAAGGACCTGCTGGTCCCGGACGCACAGCTGGAAAATGAAATATGGGACCAGCGGCTCTTTAACAACACCATCCAGTCACTGGTTGGGGCTCTTGAGATGAAGGACTCCTATACTCAGGGTCATGCCAAACGGGTGACAGAATACTCACTGTGCATCGGATCAAAACTGAATCTCCCGGATACCGAGCTCCGCGATCTTTACCTTGGCGCCGTGCTTCACGATATCGGCAAGATCGGCACCGAAGAACAATTGCTCAACAAGCCTGAAGGGCTCAATTTAAGGGAAGAAACCCTGATCCGCGAGCACCCGCTCAAAGGCACGCTCTTCATTGTTGGCATCGAAAACCTGAGCCACATCGTACCCACCATCCTGCACCACCACGAACGCTGGGACGGCACCGGTTATCCCGGTCGCCTGAAAGGCGAGCAGATTCCGCTCCATGCCCGTATCGTGTCCATTACCGATTCTTTTGACGCCATGGTTTCAGCCCGTTCCTATCGCCCGGCCCTGGACAAGGAGACTGCCATCCGCGAATTACTGAAACAGAAAGGCACCCAGTTCGATCCATTTATCGTGGATGTCTTTATCGAATGCCTGAATGATTCACCCTTTGAGATGAAGGATTTCAGTTATTACTTTTAGATTTCAGTTTTCGGGATTGGATCAAGGAATCGATTGTCAGCTTGAGGGTGATGAAGTTTGGACCATTGCAGAAGTAACCAGCAGACAGAGTACATCACGGACGTTCTTCAAGAACCGGAATATGAAACAGCGGTTGTGGCGTTAATAGAAACTGGTTAAGTACGAACCGCCAGAAAGACAACGTGCAGCAGGCCCCCTCGTCCCGGCCTTTTAGTGGAAACCGAGAAACCTGCGGCTTGCAGGCGCCGGGAAAACCCCTCATCGTAATTTTCACCCCATATACCAAAGACCCCACCAGGCTTGAGAGCTGATCGGGCAAACTCGATAGCCTTGCTGCCGTAAAGCGGATCATCGCGTTTGTCGGTATGGAAGTGAGGCCCCCTGTAAAGGTCGAGAACGATGGCGTCAAAGCCCTGCTCCGATGCAGTTATTGTTGACCTTTTAATAAAATCGGCAACATCAACGATCTCCACTGACACACGAGGGTCTGAGACTGCGCCTGCAGTAAGGGCTGCCAAGGGACCTCGGCACCATTCCACGACGACCGGATTCAACTCGGCCACGACAACCTGGCTCGACACAGGCAGGACGTCAAGCACTGCCCTGAGTGTGTATCCCATCCCCAAGCCGCCCATAAGCACCCGTGGGTTGGTGTGTGCCTTCAAGTGACAACAGGACAGCTGGCCGAGAGCAACCTCGGAGCGGTGTGCCGAACTGTTCATGAGTACTTGCGAGCCGACAGTAATGAGAAAATCGCGTTCACTGCGCTGCCGCAACTGAAGAACTCCCTCTTCGGTAGAAACGCTGTCAACGATTTTCCAGGGAATAGCCATGTTTAAAAACCTCGAACAGGGTTTAGCATTCGTTTATTCAAGACTCATTTTTTCCATTCTCGCTGTCTGTTATCGGCATCACTTGCCTCCACTTCGCTGAGAATCTCCAGGTAGGTGGCATAACGCTCTTCGGAAATCCGGCCTTGTGAGACAAGACTTTCGACAGCACACCCAGGTTCGGTGCGATGCCGACAGTTGCGGAAACGACAGCTTTCCTCGCTGGTCTTTTCAAAGCCTGGAAAAAAGGCGGCCAGGTCCTGGGCAACAATATCTACCAGGCCGAAATCCTGAAAACCAGGGGTGTCAACGAGTTCACCCCCATCAGGAAGAGAATGAAGGGTGGAAACCGTTGTTGTATGACACCCTTTGTCGTTGAAATCATTTAGCGCCCCTACCCTGAGATCGATCTCCGGACAGAGGGCATTCAGCAGCGAACTCTTGCCGACACCGGTCAAACCGACAAAAGCCCCCCTGTGCCCTTCACCCAGGAACTTCCGCAGAGGATCCAGACCAACCCCGGTGGCTGCGCTCAAAGGATAAACACTGACAGCGCCGGAATACGTATCGTGCAGCAAACCGGCTAATCCGGTTACAGTATCCAGATCACATTTATTGACCACCACAAATGGCGTCAGATTTGCGGCTCGAGCAGCGACAATTGCCCGGTCGATGAAGCCGACAGCAGGCATCGGCACAGGGGCAACCACAATACCGAGTACATCCAGGTTTGCTCCAACCAAATGAATACCACCCACAGCATCACGACGACGCAGTTCCGTTCTGCGCGGCAGCCGTTCCAGAACCTCTTCCCTGACCACCACGTCATCACCGACCACATGCCCGGAACGACGTTTGACGCGCACCATGCAGCGTTCACCTGTATTGAATAAAACTTCAACGGCAACGCCACGATGAGCAACAATCACTCCCTCCCGCCCTTGTGCGGAACACGATGAAACCTTGGGCGTACGACTGTTATCAGATTTGTTGCGCTTGTTTATCAAATGGGAATCACCTGTATCAATTAATAAAAAAGCCCCGGATTTCTCCGGGGCTTTTGTTTCAACGAGAGACTGTATTTAGACTCTTGTTACGTTCGCGGCCTGAAGCCCTTTCGGACCCTTGACTACTTCAAACGTCACGCTATCACCTTCGGAGAGGGATTTAAATCCGTCGCCGCCGATGGCGGAAAAATGACAAAAAACATCTTCGCCACTTTCCTGCTCAAGAAAACCAAAGCCCTTACTGTCGTTAAACCATTTTACTGTACCTTTTACCATTTTCTGCTTTCTCCTGATTCTTCTTTTAGTTTTGTTACGGCACTATCACCGAACTTTAATGACCGTAACAGCTTTACAATAAGAAAGTCAAGCTATTAAATCCTAAATTTAAATTGATCGTTTGTCAATTACCCGGGCGGCCTTTCCCTCGTGCCGGGGAATACTGTTAGGTTCCACCAGCTTGACCGTAACACCGACGCCCAGAACCGAATCAATTTTTTTCTCTACCATCTCCAGAAAGGCCCTCTGACGCTTCATCTCGTCGAAGAAGATATTTTCTGTCACCTCAATGCAGACCTCAAGGACGTCCAATGCCCCTTTGCGGTCAACAACAAGCTGGTAATGCGGCTTGCAGCCCTCGATGGCGATCAGTACTTCCTCAATCTGAGACGGAAAGACGTTAACACCTTTAATAATCAGCATGTCGTCGCTACGCCCCATGGTCTTCTTCATCCTGACCAGGGTGCGGCCGCACTCGCAAGTGGCATAGTCCAGGCTGGTGATATCCCGTGTCCGGTAGCGGATCATCGGGAAGGCCTCCTTGCAGAGAGTTGTCAAAACCAATTCACCCACGCTGCCCGGCGGCAGCACCTCACAGGTTTCCGGGTCAATAATCTCCGGCAGGAACGCATCTTCGGAGATGTGCATGCCGCATTTATACCGGCATTCTCCGGCAACACCAGGGCCTATGATCTCCGAAAGTCCGTAATTGTCGGTAGCGCTGACGTTGAGACGAGATTCTATCTCCCTGCGCATGGCTTCGGACCATGGCTCACCACCGAACAAACCAACCTTGAGTGAAAGCAGTTTGGGATCAATGCCCAACGCATCGATCCGGTCGGCAATGGTTATGGCATAGCTGGGAGTACAGACCAGTGCGGTGGTCTTGTAATCCTGCATGATCATGATCTGCTTTTCCGTATTGCCGCCGCTCATGGGGATAACAGCCGCTCCAATGGTCTCGGAGCCATAGTGAAGGCCGAATGCGCCGGTAAACATGCCATAACCAAAGGCAATCTGCACCACGTCATCATGGGTAACCCCGGCAGCGGTCATAAACCGGGCAACCAGGTTGGACCAGGCCTTCAGGTCATGCCTGGTATAACCCACTACCGTTGGTTTGCCGGTAGTGCCGGAGGAGGAATGAATACGAACAACCTCGCGCAGCGGTACGGCAAACATACCGTAGGGATAGTTGACGCGCAGATCCTCTTTGGTGGTAAAAGGAAGCTTGGCAAGGTCGGCCAAAGAGTTTACGTCTTCAGGCACAATACCGGATTCATTAAACTTCGTTCGGTAACAGGTAACGTTTTTATAGGCCCGGTTCAGGGTGGCCTGAAGTCGCTCAAGCTGGAGCTGCTCCAGCTCCTCGCGGGACATGCATTCGTGCTGTGGATCCCAGATATTGGTTTGCATCAAAACCTCATAGCGCTTGTCTTAATCTTCAACTGCCAAGGCAGTTGTAACCAGCTGATGGACATGTTGAATTGCATCCTCAATGGGCATCAACAATACCTCTCCGGTATTCCGGATCTTGATCTCCACCTTCCCTTCGGCCAGGCCCTTGCTGCCGACTACTATGCGAAGAGGTATGCCGATCAGGTCATTATCCTTGAACTTGACGCCCGGCCGCTCGTCGCGGTCGTCAAAGAGTACTTCCAGACCCATCTTTTCGAGCTTGAAATAGATCTCTTCAGCTTCGGCCATAACACCCTTATCCTTGGTGTTGAGAGCCACGACCGAACAATGAAATGGCGCAATAGGTATCGGGAAGATGATCCCGTTTTCATCGTGATTCTGTTCAATTGCCGCAGCCACGGTACGGCCGATACCAATGCCGTAACAGCCCATGAAAATAATCTGCTCCTTGCCGTCGGCATCCAGATAAGTGGCATTAAGCGCTTTTGAGTACTTGGTTCCCAATTTGAAGACATGGCCGACCTCGATACCGCGCCACATCTCCAGCTTGCCCTGTTCGCAGCGGGGGCAAGGATCGCCGGCCTCGACGTTACGAATATCAACGAAGCGGTCTGCCGTGAAATCCCGGCCCGGATTGGCATTGGTGTAATGCATATCCTTCTCATTGGCGCCGATAACGGCATTGACCATGGTCTGCACAACCGGGTCGGCAATAACAAGCACCTTTTCTTTCAGGCCCAGCGGACCAAGGAAACCGGTCGGCGAACCGGTTAATCGCTGCACCTCATCCTCTGTGGCCATCTGGATTTCGTCCCATCCCAGGCAGTTTTTGAGCTTGATCTCATTCAGTTCGTGGTCGCCGCGCAGGATCGCCATGACGAACTCGTTATTGCCGGAACTGTAGACAAGCGCCTTGATGGTGCGGTCAGTGGCAAGCCCAAGGAAGGCAGCCACATCAACGATAGCCTTTGTGTCCGGAGTCGCGGTTTTCTGGATAGGCAGCAACTCGGCGCTTGCAACGTTCTGCAATGACCTGGCCTCTGCCTTTTCCACATTGGCGGCGTATTGGCACGCGCTGCAGGAAACAATGGCATCTTCTCCGGAATCAGCCAGCACCATGAACTCGTGGGACGATGACCCTCCGATGCTGCCGGTATCTGCCTCAACCGCACGGAAATTAAGGCCGCAACGCTGGAAGATACGCATATAGGCCTGGAACATCTTGTCATAGGAAATGTCAGCCGCTGTGCTGTCCACGTCAAAGGAATAGGCATCCTTCATGATGAACTCTCGGCCGCGCATCAGGCCGAATCGGGGACGGATCTCATCCCGGAACTTGGTCTGGATCTGGTAAAAATTCAGCGGCATCTGACGGTAGCTCTTGATCTCACGGCGAACCATATCGGTGATGACCTCTTCATGGGTTGGCCCCATGCAGAATTCATTCTCCTTGCGATCCTTGAAGCGCAACAGCTCCTTGCCGTAGAACGCCCAGCGCCCCGACTCCTGCCACAATTCGGCCGGCTGCACACTCGGCATGAGCATCTCGATGGCATCCGCCTTGTTCATCTCTTCCCGCACAATGTTTTCAAACTTACGGATGGAGCGCAGACCAAGGGGCAGATAGTTGTATATACCTGCAGCCAGCTTGCGGATCATGCCGCTGCGGAGCATCAGTTGATGGGAAATAACCTCGGCGTCGGAAGGAGTTTCCTTGACGGTAGGAATAAAATAACGGGAATAAAACATTATCACCTCAGGGCTTATAGTCGTATTTGATCAAGAATGAACTAATTTATTGTTACCGTTTCCGGCAGGTGGATGCTATTTACAGCTTGCCGATTTCTTCCAGGAGCGCGTCAGCCAACTGATCCTCAGGCACCTTGCGGATAATCTCGCCGTGGCGGAACAGCAGCCCCTCACCTTTACCCCCGGCAATGCCGACATCAGCTTCACGCGCTTCACCTGGGCCATTAACGCTGCACCCCATCACCGCCACGGTGATCCGCTTGTCCACACCCCGTAGCCGCAATTCGACCTCCTCGGCCACCTTGACCAGGTTGATCTGGCAGCGGCCGCAGGTGGGACAGGAAACAAAGTTGACGCCCCGCTGGCGCAAGCCAAGGCTCTTGAGGATCTCGTACCCTACCCTCACCTCATCCAGCACATCGCCGGTCAATGAGACACGCATGGTATCGCCGATACCATCGGCGAGCAGGATGCCAAGACCGACCGAAGACTTGATCGTGCCGGAAAAGATCGTGCCGGCCTCGGTAATGCCGATATGCAGCGGATAATCAACCTTCTCCGACAGCAGCCGATAGGCGGCCACCGTCTTCATCACGTCGGATGCCTTAAGCGATACCTTGATCTCCTGGTAATTCAGTTCCTCCAGTATCCGGATATGACCCAGGGCCGATTCCGCCATGGCCTCGGCAGTCGGATGGCCGTATCTTTCCAGCAGTTCTTTCTCCAGCGATCCGGCATTGACACCGATCCGGATCGGCACCTTGCGCTCGCTGGCAGTCTTAACGACTTCAGCCACCTTCCATCTGTCGCCGATGTTGCCGGGATTGAGGCGCAGGCCGTCAATGCCACCTTCAAGCACCCGCAAGGCCAGTTTATAATCAAAATGGATGTCGGCAATTACCGGAATCGGGCTTTGACTCTTGATCTGACCGAGGGCAACAGCCGCATCCATATCCGGCACGGCACAGCGGACGATCTCACAGCCAACCTCGGCCAGTTTGTTAATCTGGGCCAGCGTTGTTGCCACATCCCGCGTGTCGGTTGAACACATGGACTGTACCGAACAGGGCGCATCGCCACCGATGGCAACAGAGCCGATATGTATCTGCCTGGTTACTTTTTTCATAAGGGGGCATAGTGCCAAAGAGAGGCGGTAAAGTCAAGAACGACAAGCGGTTTCTGAGATCTATGCAACATCTTGAACAACTGTCAGGATTTGTCTGCTTTTCCGATCCCGACATGGGTATACCAGTAAGCGCAGGCCACAAAGACCACACCTCCGACGATGTTGCCAATGGTTACCGGTATGAGGTTGTTGACAAAAAAACCGTACCAGCTCAGCCCCGGATCGGGCCGGACAAGCTCATGGGAAAGAAAAAGACCGGCGGGGATGAAGTACATGTTGGCAATGGAATGCTCGAAGCCACTGGCCACGAAGGTCATGATCGGGATGTAACAGGCCAGCAGTTTGCCGGTCACGTCACGGGCAGCTGTGGCCATGAAGACTGCCAGACATACCAGCCAGTTGCAAAGAACGCCGCGGACAAAGGCGGCGGAAAATGAAAGATTGCACTTGGCCGTGGCAATCTTGAGCGCCTGCTCGGTCACCGTCCCCTGCTCCCACAGATGAGATTCAAACATCAGCCAGGCAAAGAACAATGATCCGATGAAATTGCCGGTCAATACCACAACCCAGTTTTCCGCAAGTTTCAGCCAGGAAATCTCGCCATGCAGTGCAGCACCCGCCAGCAGGCTGTTGCCGGTGAACAGCTCCGCGCCGCAGATCACCACCAGCATCAGGCCGATGGAGAAAACGCTGCCGCCCAGGAGCCGGGCGATACCCAGGCCGGCAAACTGCGCGGCATCCTGGGTAACAACCGTTGAGAGCTGCGCACCGAATGCGATATAGAAACCTGCCAGAAGACTCAGGACAAAGGTGCGGCCGAATCCCTGATGCAACACACGGCGACCGTTCTGGATGATGGTCATGGCGGTCTCTGCCGGTGTAAGAAAGCGTTTTTCGCTCATCAATCTCACCTCGAATAAAAAAAACCCGCTGGAGCATTACCAGCGGGTTTCGTAACTACCAGAAAATCAGCGTTTAAGCAAGTCTGTTGGCATAAAGGGGAAACCTCTTCATCATCTGGTTGACCTGCCCCTTGATGGCCTCCAGTTTTTCATCATTGCCGATATTGGCTATGGCATCGGCAATAAAACCTGCCACCTGCTCCATCTCGGGTTCCCTGAGACCATGGGAGGTGCATGCCGGAGTACCGACACGGATGCCGGAGGTGACGAAAGGTGAACGGGTCTCGAAAGGCACCGTGTTCTTGTTGACAGTGATACCGGCCTTGTCCAACGCCTCTTCAGCCGCCTTACCGGTGATCTCTGTTCCGGAGAAATTGATCAGCATCAGATGATTGTCGGTGCCGCCGCTGGTCAACTTGAAGCCGTTCCGGGAAAGCGCGGCGGCCAGTGCTTTGGCATTATTGACGATCTGCTGCTGATAGACCTTGAACTCCGGCTGCAGAGCCTCCTTGAATGCCACTGCCTTGGCAGCAATGACGTGCATCAAGGGTCCGCCCTGAATTCCCGGGAAGATCTGGGAGTTGACTGTTTTGGCGAACTCTTCTCGGCAGAGGATCATGCCGCCTCTCGGGCCTCGAAGGGTCTTGTGGGTGGTAGTGGTAACGAACTCGGCATAGGGGATCGGACTCGGATGCACACCAGCGGCCACCAGACCGGCGAAATGGGCCATATCGACCATGACAACCGCACCGACCTTGTCGGCAATAGCACGGAAAGCAGGAAAATCGATGATGCGGGGATAGGCGCTGGCACCCACAACGATCATTTTGGGCTTATGTTCAACAGCCAGACGCTCCACTTCAGAATAGTCTATGGTCTCGGTCTCGGGGGAAACACCATAAGGCACGATATTAAACAATTTGCCCGAAAAGTTGACCGGGCTGCCGTGGGTTAAATGGCCGCCATGGGACAGATTCATCCCCAGGATTGTGTCACCCGGTTTACAGGCCGCAAAATAGACCGCCATGTTGGCCTGCGAACCGGAATGCGGCTGGACATTGGCGTGATCGGCGCCAAACAGCTCTCTGGCACGATCAATAGCAAGCTGCTCGACAACATCCACATGGTGGCAGCCGCCATAGTAACGCTTGCCAGGATATCCTTCGGCA
>JBGSQD010000329.1:0-6857 GCA_041738275.1 Geobacterales bacterium | reverse complement strand
TAGCCCTCCGCACATTGCTGCGCGAAGATGGCTGAACCTCCGGATTATTTTCAAGTCGTTTAATGGCATGATGTCACTTTCTCTCAGAATTAACGGGCCATTGCAGCTCATCTACTATTCAACGTTGGGACACTACTGATTATCAGTAACAATCGAATCGTATTTGTTATTAAAACCTTAAAACAGCCTCTTGGCAACAACTATTTTATTCATTTTCCCCTTGCCAATTTAATTAACTGTGATAGTATGCACAAAAAATAGGCACATTTGAGTTGTGTTTTTATCCCTCCGCTGTTACCATTCTGTGTGCATAATGTTGAAACCATTAAAAATTGGTGACCTTACCCTGGCGCACAACGTCGTGCTTGCCCCTTTGGCTGGAATTACCAATCTACCATTCCGCATCCTCTGCCGCCGAGAAGGGGCAACGCTTGCCTTCACTGAAATGGTCAGCGTGAATGGACTGGTGCGGGAGGGGGTTAAGACCCTTGCCCTATTGAAAAGCTGCCCTGAGGATCGTCCTTTGGGCATACAGCTCTTCGGGGATACACCTGGGCAGCTTGCCGAGGCGGCCAGAATGGTGGATGGTTACGGTGACTTGCTGGACATCAACATGGGCTGTCCGGTGCGCAAGGTCGTTGGTACAGGCGCCGGCAGCGCATTGTTGCAGGAACCATCAAAGATCGCTGCCATCATCAGGGCGGTACGGGCGGTGACCTCACTGCCGTTAACGATAAAGATCCGCTCCGGCTGGCATTGCGGCGATGAGATCTTCCAGGAAATCGGCAAGATCGCAGAGTCCGAGGGGTGTGATGCCATTACCCTGCACCCCCGCAGCCGTTCGCAAATGTTTGCCGGCCACGCCAACTGGTCACATATCGCAGAACTTAAAGGCAGCCTGTCCATACCTGTTATCGGCAGCGGCGACCTATTCACTCCACAGGAGTGTCTCCGAATGCTTGCTGAGACCGGATGTGATGGGGTTATGGTGGCTCGTGGCGCGCTGGGCGCACCCTGGATTTTCAGGCAGGTGCTTGAACTGGATCAGCGAGGTACGGTTACACCGATAAGTAATCAACACCGTGCGGCAGCTATTAGGCAACACCTGGATTTGTATGCCGTGGAGTATGGTGCTGCCGTGGCTGTGCGGGAAATGAAGAAGCATATCGGCTGGTACGCCAAGGGCTTTGCAGGCGCAGCCGACATTCGTCGTGATGCCAACGGAGCAAGCTCCATGGCTGATATTCATACCCTTACGGAAAGGATCGGCACGATTCCCGATGCGCATTATCCCATCAACTGAGAACGCAGACGATATTCAGAAATCGTTGGGAGAATATTACGCCACGGTTATAGACAGCGTTGGTGACGGGGTGATCGTTGTCGGACGTGATGGGGTGATAACCCTGTGTAATCCGGCAGCCGAGGAGATTACCGGGTTTTCACGCAGGCAGTCCCTGGGTGCTGTCTTTGAAAGGCTTTATTCGCAGGAAACCACCCTCGTGGAGATGGTTGTGAAGACCATATCCACCGGTATCACCATTTCGGACCATGAAAATGTCGTGGTCCGCTCAACCGGTAAGATCAAGCCGGTGGCAGTTACCTGCTATCCCTTGATACTGGACAACGGCGAGAATATCGGCGCCATCCTGACCCTCAAGGATATCACCTATATCCGCGAGCTGGAGGCGGCGGTTCGCCAGGCCGACCGGCTCTCCACACTTGGAACCCTGGCAGCGGGCCTGGCCCACGAGGTAAAGAATCCCTTGGGAGGAATCAAGGGGGCGGCCCAGCTCCTTGAGCGGGAGTTGAGTGAGGGGAGTGAACTGCGCGAATATACGCGGGTCATGATCCGCGAGACGGAACGCATCGACCATATCATGCGAGAGTTGCTGGAGTTGGCATCGCCACGGGGGCTGACACACACACACGTCAATCTGCACAAGGTCCTGGGCGATATCCTGCTGCTGCAGAAACAGGCGGTGGCAGGTCGCGACGTCTCCTTTGTCAAACATTTTGACCCAAGTATCCCGGCCATCATGGCGGATGAGGCGATGCTTACACGCCTGTTTCTCAACCTGATCCGCAACGCCATTGATGCCATGGGTGAAACCGGGCAGTTGACCGTGGTTACACGGGTGCTTTCCGATTACCGCATGACCCAGAATGAGCGGCATTCCCGCATGGTGGCCGTGGAGATTGCCGATGACGGTCCAGGCATACCCAGGGAGGATCTGGAAAATATCTGGACCCCGTTTTTCAGCACCAAGTCCAGCGGCACCGGCCTGGGGCTGACCATCTGCCACAAGATCGTCGCCGAGCACCGCGGCATGATCAAAGTGGATTCCGAATTTGGCCATGGTACGAAGTTTACTGTGCTGCTTCCTCTGATACAATGAATACGATGCAAGGTTAGAGATCCTGAATCTTTGCCTTGTACTTTGAACATCTTTTGAATTGAGGTTTATATGTCCCTTACAAGAATACTGGTAGCTGACGACGAAGAGAGCATGCGCTGGGTACTTTCCAAAGCCCTTAAACGGAAAGGTTTTATTGTTGATCTGGCTCACGATGGTCGTCAGGCCCTTTCACTTATCCAGGAGAACAGCTACGATCTGGCTATTCTTGACATCAAGATGCCCGGCATAACCGGTCTGGATCTGCTGGATCGCGTTCGCGAGCTGAAAAACGATCTGCTGGTGGTGATCATGACTGCCGAGGCCAGCATGAAAAATGCCGTGGAGGCCATGAAGCGCGGGGCATACGACTACATCACCAAGCCTTTCGATCTGGACGTGATCGACGCCATCATTGAAAAGGTCGAGCGGGCCCGGGAGATCGCCGGACAGGTCACGATGCT
Source organism: Geobacterales bacterium (assembly GCA_041738275.1). GTDB lineage: Bacteria > Desulfobacterota > Desulfuromonadia > Geobacterales > Pseudopelobacteraceae > JACPFJ01. The sequence continues at coordinate 3,997 of JBGSQD010000329.1, read as the reverse complement.
CAAGCATGAGCTCAAGGACCGTTACCAGGTTGAGAAGAACATCATCGGCAATTCACCTGCCATGCGCGAGATCTACAAGACCATCGGCAAGGTGGCAGGCAGCGACGTTACCATCCTGATACAGGGTGAATCCGGTACCGGCAAGGAACTGGTGGCGCGAGCCATACACTTCAACTCCGGACGTCTCGGCAAGCCCTTTGTGGCCATCAACTGCGCCGCCATACCTCGTGATCTGCTGGAAAGCGAACTGTTCGGCTCTGAAAAGGGTGCTTATACCGGTGCCACTGATCGCAAGCAGGGTAAGTTCGAGCAGGCTCACCAGGGTACGATCTTCCTGGACGAGATCGGCGACATGCCGCTGGACCTGCAGGCAAAAATCCTGCGCGTCCTCCAGGAACAGGAGGTGACCAGGATCGGCGGCACCCAGAATATACCGGTGGATGTGCGTATCGTGGCGGCAACCAACCAGGAGTTGTTGGAAAAGGTCCGCCAGAAGGAGTTCCGCGAGGATCTTTACTATCGACTGAATGTGGTTCCTATCAACCTTGTTCCCCTGCGGGAACGCAAGGATGATATTCCGGATCTGGCCCATTATTTCCTGGATCGGACCTGTACGGAACTTGGTATCTCACCCAAACGCTACTCCGACGATGCCTTGGCTGTTATGACTGCACACACTTGGCCGGGAAATGTGCGGGAAATGGAAAATACCATCAAGCGGGCCGTGATTCTTTCCAATGACCCGATGCTGACAGCGGCTGACTTTCAGGGTCTGGTGCAGGTTGTAGGTGACATGGTTGCCAGCACCCAGGATTCTTCCCTGGAGGCGCTTGTTGACATGAAACTCCGCACCTGTTTCACGGGTATAGAGAAACTTGACAAAGGTGATATCCATGCCATGGTTCTGGAGCAGGTGGAGCGGCCTTTGCTCCGGTTTATTCTGGAGAAGACCCGTTGGAACCAGGTCAAGGCGGCTGATATTCTCGGCATCAACCGCAATACCCTGCGCAAAAAGATCCACGAACTGGGGATAGAGCTGAAGAGAGACTGAAAGCCGGCTAAGATCCGTAAAAACATTGGGAGGTACGTGCTATGTCAGTAAAAGACAGGTTTTTTCTGGAGCGGGACAAGGCGGTGCTGGTGGTGATCGACGTGCAGGAAAAGCTTTGCCTGGCAATGGACGAGAAGGTCCTGGGCAAGTTGACCAGTAATATCGGTATCCTGCTGGAGAGCGCTGCGGAGCTGAATGTGCCGGTACTGGTCACGGAACAGTACGTCAAGGGACTGGGTGAGACCCTGGCGGAGCTGAAAGAAAAGGCCGGAGCAGCGCCATGTTACGAAAAGATGAGCTTCAGCAGCTGCGGCAGCGCCGAGTTTGTGGAAAAACTGAAGGCCAGTGGCCGGACGCAGGTCATCGTCACCGGTATGGAGACCCATGTCTGCGTGCTGCAGACCGTGATCGAGCTGCGGGACGCCGGTTTCGAGGTGCATCTGGTTAAGGACGCTGTTATGAGCAGGAACAAGCAAAACTGGCAGACCGCTATTGAGGCCATGACTCTGACCGGCGCCGTGCCGACCAGTACCGAGTCGGTGGTGTTTCAATTGTTGAAGGTTGCTGGTACGGATGTGTTCAAGAAGCTTTCCAAGCTTGTGCGGTAGGTTTCTGCTCCATTGCAGGGGGTGAATTGTAAAAGGCGGCCTATTCGACCGCCTTCCTTATTTCGTCCCCCAGTGTGGGAAATCATGCCCCTTTGGCGTAGTTCGTAGCACCGTACCAATCCACCGCGATGGCCGGTTCATTCCCCACTACCCAGGCGTCATGCCCGGAGGGAAGTATGTTGACATCCCCCGCCTTCAGGTCGAATTCGCTGCCGTCGGCCATCTGGACATGCACGCACCCCGAGACCACATATTGAAAATGCGGCGCTTCGCACCACTCTGTGCCGGCAATCGGTTTTACGTCCACCGACCAGCGCCATCCCGGTTCCAGAATCAGACGTCCCACCGTTCCACCGCCGATATTGATTATTTCAACACTCCCGTGACTGAATTTCCTGACTTCATCGGGGGTGTTGAAGTTCTTGTATTCTGCCGGAGCTGACATATCAATTCCCCCTTCCATGTGATGTGTCTTACTGTAATCAGTATACGCCGATCTCAAAAATATGTACTTGGCATTTTTGCGCGGAGTACCAGGGACACCATACTAAATTCAAAAGGCGGCCAATCGGCAGCCTTTGCTGTTTCGGGATTCAGATAGCCGGCTCACTAACCTGCTTTACCCCCTTCGCCTGCCGATAACGATTGCCAGAATCGGCACGGTTGTAGCGACGCCGACCAGAAAAAGGGTCCAACCAACCGCTTTCTTCTGTTCCCTGGCCAGACGGTCACCTAAAAGCAGGGCAGCCCCCGCACCAAGTGCCGCACGGGTGCCGGCAATGAGTGCTAGTTCCGGCATGGATAGATATGTCTTTTTCATCTGCGTTCTCCTTTAACGTTGCCAGCAGAGCGGGTTATCGCCGGGACAATACGGTAGTCGCTCTGGAAAACCAGGTTATGCAGGTCGGCGATCGCAATCGCCCTCAGCGTAGGCAACTCGGCTGCGGCATCTTCTGTGCTGAAGACGTTGAGGGGCCAGACCCCCACGGTCCCGCCGCGCAGGTGTGGATGGTGGAAGCCGTGCCCGAAGAATGCTTCCAGGGTGATGGGAGGGATGCCCGCCTGCGCCTGTTCCGGCCAGCCCAGAGTCCAGATTGCGGTGCTGTCGTTGTTTGGTGACCTGATGATGCCGGTAGAAGTGATCGTGCCACCCCCCATCAACAGGGTTTCGTTCATCTCAGCCAAGGTCTGGCGGGCGAAGGGGTCGAGGTAGCCGACGGTAGCGGCGAAAAGTTTTTCTTTGTCGTCACGACTGATTGCTCCATCGCCATGGGTGCCGTCACGCAGGTCGGCAAAATGCCGCAACAGCCCGAGCAGATGGACCGGAGACTGATCGTTTTCGCACGATTTCGTGGTCATAGTACCTCCGGTGATGCGTTGATATCTTACATAGTAATATTATACACGGTATTGTTATAAAGGCGGCCAATTGGCTGCCTTCTTTTTTGTCGCGGATACTAGCGTTCCAACTGTTTCAAGCCCCTCGCATTTTGCAAGCGACAGTACTACAATTAATTATGACTACATAGTACCGGAGGTGATTGAGATGGTAGATATTCTTCATCGAATCGGGATCAAGGCCCCTGTGGCTCAAGTATACAATGCCATGACAACCTTGGAAGGTCTGGCCCACTGGTGGACCGAGGAGGTTCTGGGAGATGCCCGGATCGGAGGCAAGATCGAATTCCGTTTTCTAACGAAGTCAGGCGAGCTTCTGGGCAAAATGATTATGGAAGTTCAAGAGCTCATCGAGAATAAAGATGTTCGCTGGCGCTGCGTTGATGGGCCAGAGGAATGGGTTGGCACTGTCATTACCTTCCAACTGTCAGAGCAGGACGGTCAGACGATTGTCCTCTTCGGCCACAGAAACTGGCACGAAGCTGTAGAAGCGACATATCACTGCAGTATGAAGTGGGCGACATTCCTGTTAAGCCTGCGTGAGTATGTGGAAACAGGCAAAGGGAAGCCGTCACCGCATGATCTGAAAATTGATAACTGGAATTAGCATCCACCTTCCGGTTATCGGTTGAGCGTTGAGATTTCCGGAGACAATATTCCGGGATATAATCAGGTATCACCCTGAGAAAGGAGCAATGATCATGTCTACAAACACCGTCCGTCTACACCGTGTTATTCGCGCACCGGCCGAGAGAGTCTACCGGGCGTTTCTCGATCCCGATGCGCTGGCCAAATGGATGCCGCCTAACGGCTTCACCGGCAAGGTTCACCATATGGACGCCAAGGTTGGCGGCACCTATAAAATGTCGTTTACTAACTTCTCGACCAATCAAACTCTTGCATTTGGAGGAACGTATCTTGAATTGGTCCCCAATGAGCG
>JBGSQD010000310.1:0-6288 GCA_041738275.1 Geobacterales bacterium | reverse complement strand
GCCGCCAATATCCCGGTGGCACTGCATCTGGCACTGGTGCTTCTTCTGGGGATCTACATCCCCGGTTTCCTGGCAACCTGGTTCCAGGCGGCGGTGGTGTTGCTTAAATAGGTAGAAGGCTGAAGGTGGAAGACTGAAGTATGGAATTAATGTCAGAGGCGGACTCGATGATGACACTCTACGGCACCTTGACCGATCATTTCGCTGCTGCGGCAGTTCCCGGCATTATCCTGTCGCCGGGGATGGCGAGGGGACTCTCCATTCCAAGAGAAAGATTTGCCATTGCCGGCAGCGTCATGAAGGGTTGCGGCGCTCGCCTGGTGGCTGAGTGGGGGGTGGATGAAACCGGCCTGGGGCGGGAATACGCCCTGTACGCCTGCTATGCCCTTGACAGTGAGTATCTGCTGGTTCGTTGCCTCGTTCCCCTGAATGATCCCACCTTTCCCAGCCTAACTATGAAATTTATCCCTGCATTTCGCTTCGAGCGCCAGATCCACAGCCTGATGGGACTGGTTCCGACCGGTCACGTCCACTCGGACCTGCGCCCCTGGATCAAATTCGAGGATTGGCCGGCTGATGCCTGGCCGTTGCGCAAATCCTTTGCCGCCGACCAGCGGCTCCCGCGGGTTGCGGGGGAATACCGATGGGCACGGGCGAGCGGCGAAGGGGTCTACGAGATCCCGGTCGGGCCGGTGCACGCAGGGATCATCGAGCCGGGACATTTCCGTTTCCAGGCCGCCGGTGAGGACATCATCAATCTGGAAGAGCGGCTCGGCTATACCCACAAGGGGATCGAAAAGCGGTTCGAGGCCCTTTCCCCGACGGACGGTGCGCGCCTTGCGGGGCGGGTTTCCGGCGATTCCACCGTTGCCCACGCCCTCACCTACTGTCACGCCCTGGAAGCGCTCTGCGGTTGCCTGCCGCCTCCTCGTGCCGTCTGGCTGCGGGCTCTGTTTCTGGAGCGGGAACGGATTGCCAATCATCTGGGGGACATCGGGGCCATTGCCAACGATGCGGCCTTTTCCTTTGTCCTTTATCAGTTGTCCCGGCTGAAGGAGATAATGCTGCGCACCAACCACCAGCTTTTTGGCCATCGCTACCTGATGGACAGGATTGTCCCCGGCGGCGTGTCCGCGGATCTTTCACCCGACGGCGCCGACATCATCCGGAAGGAGCTTGCCGGTCTCGGTCCCGAATTCGAGCGGATTATTACCATCTACGATGAAAGTCCATCCCTTGAGGATCGTCTCCGCACCACCGGCAAATTGAGTCAGAAACTGGCGAGGGAGTTGGGAACCGTCGGGTATGTGGCAAGGGCCAGCGCTCAGCACCTTGACTGCCGTATCCAGAGCCCGTTTCCTCCATACGACCGGTTCCCCCCACAGGAGATCGTGCTCAACTCATGCGATGTCCACGCCCGTGCCTGGGTGCGGGTTGAAGAGATCCGCGACTCGATCCGGCTGATCGGGGCATTCCTGGACACGCTCCCTGCCGGCGGTATACACGAGCCCTGCGGGGCGCTTCCGCCTGACCGCAGCTCATTCAGCGTCGTGGAAGGGTGGCGGGGGGAGATTGTTTACTGGCTGCAGTCAGGGGTAAACGGAGGGATCAACCGCTGCATGATCCGCGACCCGTCCAGTGTCAACTGGCTGGGACTGGAACAGGCGGTGCTGGGGAACATCGTCCCCGATTTTCCACTGTGCAATAAAAGCTTCAATGCGTCGTACTCGGGGCATGATTTGTAACTGACACAGGAACAGTGAGGATACATGCTGAGGATACTGCACCAGATATTCAGAACCGGGGTGGTGACCGAGCCGTTGCCGGATGAGGTTGAGGCGGAGATCTCCGTTGTAGGGAAACGGCTGGAAGAGGCGGTCATGCGACGTTTCAGCCGCAGCATTTCCATCCGCGAGGTGGATGCCGGTTCGTGCAATGCGTGCGAACTGGAGATCATTGCCATGAACAACCCGATCTACAACTGCGAGCGCTTCGGGATGCAGTTCACGGCTTCGCCCCGCTTTGCCGACCTGCTGCTGGTAACCGGACCGGTATCAATTAACATGGAGATTGCGCTCAAACGCACCTATGACGCCACCCCTGATCCGAAACTGGTGATCGCGGTGGGTGATTGCGGCTGTTCCGGCGGGATCTTCGGTGAGAGCTACGCCTCCCTGGGGAAGGTGAGCAACGTCATCCCGGTGGATGCCTGCATCCCCGGCTGCCCGCCGACACCGTTCGAGCTGCTGAACGGAATACTCCGGCTGATTGACAAGGATCAACCTCAACGCCCATAAACCGGTAATCAGGGTGAACTGGCGACTATCAGAACAACCAGCGTGAGAAAGGTGTACAGGATATAGATGTGGATCTGACCATGTTGGAGATTTCTGATTGGAAGCACCTTGGAATATGCCCAGGCAAGCAAGGGAAGATATATCCGTTCCAGAACTGTTTCTGGGACATGGCTTTCAAAGTGGGACTGACCGGGGAAGGCGCCTTTGATGGTCGGTGCATGGCGGTCAGGGCGAAGGATTCCGGCAAAGAAATCCACCAGCATGTCGGCAAAGGATGAGGCGCTGTATTGCATCCTGCTGGTCGGAGCAAGATAGCCGCATCCCCAGGTGCCGGTGCTGCCGACTGCCGATTTATTGACGCGGCCACGATACCAGAACATCACACAGATCGTTATGACTAGCAGCACAACAGCAAGGATGGAAACCCAGGCCAGAGGGGCGGCTGTTGTCAGGGAAACGGGTTCCGGCATGCGAGGGAGCCAGGCTGCTGCGACAGAATCCAGCAGGGGAGCCACTGCCAGTGGCGCCACGCCGATGACCAGGCAGACCATGGCCAATATCATCATGGGAAGCCGCATTGTCCACTTTGCCTCATGGACCGATTCCGGAAGCGGATATCGGGGAGCGCCAAGAAAGACCACTCCGATAACCTTGACAAAACAAGCTACTGCCAGACCACCGATCAGGGCCAGGGCAGGGGCTGCAAGGGCGGTAGCTATGGCCCCTGCACCGCTACCGGAAATAGTCCCGTTAAAAAAGCCAAGGTAGATCAGGAATTCACTGACAAAACCATTGAGTGGCGGCAAGCCGCAGATTGCCACGGCCCCGATTATGAACGATACGGTGGTCCAGGGCATGGGACGCAGCAGCCCTCCCATGCGATCGATCTCCCTGGTGGCGATCGCATGGATGACAGAGCCGGCGCCGAGAAAGAGAAGCGCCTTGAAGGTAGCATGGTTCAGCACGTGCAGAAGCGCGCCGGCCAGACCCAGCAGGACAAGGATTGAAGAACCGGTTGCTGAACCGATCAATGCCGTGCCGATCCCCATGGTGATAATGCCGATGTTCTCGATACTGTGATAGGCCAGCAGCCGCTTGAGGTCGTGCTGTCCCAGTGCAAAGAGCACACCGACGACCCCAGACACCATGCCGAGGACTATAACCAGCATTCCCCACCAAAGCGGTATCCCTGTAAAAAACGACAACGTACGCACCAGACCGTAGATACCGATCTTGAGCATGACACCGGACATGATGGCGGATACGTGGCTGGGGGCGTTGGCGTGAGCCGAAGGAAGCCAGATGTGCAGCGGCATGAGCCCGGCCTTGAAGCCGAATCCGAACAGGGCAACCAGAAATATGGCAGTGGCCAACGGCGCCGTGGCGGCCAGTGAACCGGCAAAGGGAAAGGTGAAGGTACCGGAGATGCACTTCAGCAGGGCAAACATGGCAAACAGGGCCAGGGTCCCGGTATGGGTGCAGATCATGAAAAGCGTGCCGGCGTCACGCACTTCCGGTGTGTGATCATCCGTGGTGAGAACGAAATAGGCGGCAAGCGCCATGATCTCCCAGGCCAGCAGAAACAGGCCCGCCGAACGCGCCATGATAATGAAAAGCATGGATGACACCAGCAGACCGAAAAAAAAGGTCAGTTTTCGAACCGTGCGGGGATTGCTCCTGGCAGGCCAGTAGTCCAGGGCATAGATGCTGCAGCAGGAGGCAACGATAAGGACCGGCAGGGCAAAGAAGGCGGTGAGAGGGTCGATTCCGAATTCAGCCGGACCGAATGGGAACGGCCAAGCCAGCTGATAGGTAACGTATTGATGATGGAGCAGCGTCATAACGGCCGCGGCAAGACCTCCTGCAGCCGCAACAACCATTGCCAGTGTTGCCATGCGCTGCCCAAGGGTCGGGTTCATGGAGCGCAACAGGAGCGGTGCGCCTGAAACAGCGGCGATTATTGCCGCTCCTGTCATGAGCATGACTGGAAGGTTTAGCGTCGGATCGCCGGTCATGAGGCGGCTCTGCCGATATCTTTTTCTATTTCAAGAACAACAGCCATAATCTCCTCGGAGTTGCATTGCTTGCCGAGAATGCCCCGCAGGCGCTGATCCCGCAGACAATAAGCCAGCTTTGACAGCAGATGCAGGTGCATCCTGATGGTCGGCGAGATGATAGTGAACAGTATCTGTACCGGCTTGTTGTCCAATGCCCCGAAATCAATCGGCTTTGAAAGGAAGCATAGGGCAATCTTCGGAACCGGCAACTGCACCAGGATCGGATTACGCACATGGGGAATGGCAATGCCGTCGCCGACGGCTGTTGTTCCCATTGCTTCGCGGGCCAGAAGCACCTGCAGGATGAAGTCGGGATCGATCTCCGGCGGCAGATCCAGAACCGCCACGGCATTGCGCAGCACCGTTTCCTTATCGTCACCGGGAAATCCGCAATGGATGCCTCCGGCTTGCAGCGCCTGACTCAAGCTCGGCAACGGACGATTATCCGCATCAGGCATTTTGTACAGTGCAGGATTGACCTTTATTCCCCGCTCGGTTGCCCATTCCAGCAGGTCCACCGGGTTGATCCGGTAATCTCCCTGGATGTACTCGGCAGGCAAATTATCTTTTTTGATCCAGCGGACAACGGTTTTTTCATCGACATTCAAAGCCTGTGCGGCCTCGGACGGTTCAAGCAGCATTAATTAATCCTCTTTTTATTCGTGAACGGACTTAACCTTTTTGTCACGGTTTCGGGTGTCCCGGCGTTTCTTCGATACCGAGCTGCAGGCATAGGGTCTTATCTACCTGACCCATGAGTGATTTATTTATAAAGCCCAGTCGTTCTCCCACCACGTTACTCTTGTCGATGGTAATCAGGATGTGGGAGCTGATCTTGGCATCTCTTCCCAGGCCATTGTCCGAAGCAGGCAGGAAGGTCTCGAAATCGTAGATTTTTTCCAGGCTGGTAAAACTCAGGGGGATAATGGTCACCACCGGAGAATACTCGTTGCTGATATTATTGCTCACCACCAGGCAGGGACAAACCTCCGGCACCTGCACATCAGCATGGGGCAGATTGACGGCATAGATACCCCCGCGCTTAAACATCTCGTTTCTCCGTTACCGTTGATTCGAATTTTTTGAGCACCTCTTTTGTTTCCTCTGCAGTTGATTGATACCCTTCAATCAACCCTTTGTACGCCTTCTTTTTCACCGCGGCAAGTTTTTCTCTGGCTGCCTCCTCCAGGAACTGACTCAATCCCCGCTGTCCATACAGAGCCTTGATATCGTCCACGATCGGGGTCGGCAACGTGATGTTCAATCGTGTGTTAGGCATTACGACAATCTCCCTTGCATATAAATATATGCCGTAAACGTATTTAACCCGTTATAAAGGCTTGGGTGTCTCACAATTCTATTGACGTATGACTATTTATACCATATATTTTTTACAAGTGTTATAAAATTTTACAACGTATAACTATTTTGCTTCGCCCTGCAATCATGTCTTATTTCGGCTTCAAATCAAAGATGCAATCAAGGCGGCGAGGAGTGAGGCGACGAAGGCATACACCCAGTATGTTGAGGAGCCGAAGACGAGCCAACGAAGATGGCGCTTTGATTTGGAATTGGAATTACCTTGATATGAGCGAGAGGGTAGGTGTGGGGCTGTCGTGTTTTTTTCCGTTGATCCGACGATTCATCTTCTGGCAGCAGCAACAGTTATGGCACTCTCAGGGGTACCAGGCCTTGTGTTGAACTCTCCTGCCCTGGGTCAACGGATTGCCGCTTTTCTGGTTGTTGCCGCATCCTGTCTTGGTGAATTTGCCGTAATCAATCTCCTCAGCGGCTCCGTGGGGGCTACCTACCAGATTGACTGGCCGCTGCCGTTCGGACCGGCTCTTTTGTCCGTCGATCACCTCTCCACAATCTTCCTCATTCCCCTCTTCCTGGTCAGCGGCTGTGTCTCGGTATATTCGATTGCCTACTGG
>JBGSQD010000298.1:0-13725 GCA_041738275.1 Geobacterales bacterium | reverse complement strand
TTAATCGATCAGGAGTTTTTGCCGGTTGCTTCGGCGGTTTTTTTGTCGGCTGAGGCAAGCAGCCCCTTGACCATTCCGGTAAGCAGTATAACAGCCGGCACGGTCTGGAAGAGGATGATCAGGACACCAAAACCGATAAAGAGGGTTGCCATAAAGCCGAGGCCTTCGCTGTTTCCTTCATTACCAGATGCCATTGCCTGTGTTCCAGCTATCAGCAGGGATAAGATTGTTGCGGACATGGTTTTCATAGCGTTCCCCTTTCGTTTTTAAACTTGGTACCTTTTAGTAATGCACCGGCCGTGCCAAGATTGCAATTAAATATCAATACAGCTGTAATATGCTGATATTAGAGCTGTTATTTATACAGATGGCAATTCAAGGGTCAGCGGACTGGTGAGTATGAAAGGGTAATAGTATAGGATAACTATACTACCGACAGAGCGGGGAACTGTAGTGTATACACAATATTACTGAACGATTGCAAGCAATTAGATGATCTAATAATAGGTATTTCCGCATGTATCCTAAAAACATACACGCATAAATGCACAAGCAGTTAATAGCAAGACATCGTCATATTTGAAACCCGCAGCATCTGCCAATACAAAAAAAGGGGGTTGCATGGTCTGCAGCCCCCTTATCCTTGAAATTCAATGAAAAGCTAATGATCCGGTTCAAACGGTACCGGCTCACATACGTTTGCTTTATTATGGGCCTTGGCGCCGCACCTTGCGCAGACAACCTCGGCGTTGCTGGACATCTTGCTCAAAATACCTGCGTCTGTTACGGCACATACCTTGGTTTTATCGCCTGTCATTTTATCATCACTCCCTTTCTTTCTTCTTGGTCAGCATTCAACTGGCTGCTTACCATGTAACTCCCGTCAGCTCATATTCTGATAATCTCCGCTGACATATGAATAGTAATCATGACGTACTTCATGGTCAGTGTCGTCAATCTTGCCACACGATTTACACAGATATTTCTCACTTGTTGACTCAGCATCCGCCTGAGTGCAGTCACCAGACCAGATGCGAATGTCACATCGATCCTCTTTTAATGTTGCCATGTTATCGCCACCTTTCATCGCTTAACATCCTGGTGTTGATTATGATTATATATTTCCAAATTGGTGCTGTTCCGTCACGGAAATGCAAAAAACTGATCGCTCTATTTTTGCCATAGAGGCGTATAATAATTAAAGGGATATACACGGTAGTTCGGCAGGAGGTGAAGAAGCAGATGGGTGACACACGGCATGGTTTGCGATCAAGATGCAGCGAAAAATGTGTGCTTGTTCTCAACGGCACAGACCACGAGTGCAAACTGGAAAATATATCCATATCCGGAGCGCTGATCCGGGTCAGCGAGCACATGATGAGCATACGTACCGGTACAAGATGCGGCTTGCACCTGTGTGGTGATCCCCAATTATGTCCCGGGGAATATGCCTGCCAGATCACGCGCATCAGCACAAAAGAGATCGGGCTTAAATTTGTAAGTACGAAGTGACAGCTGCCAAAATTTTCGAGGAGAAACCACAATGACTATTTTGCCTGCTTACAGTCCTCCCGATTTCACACTCCCCAACCTTGCTGCGGCTCCAATAGTGCGCGTGGAGCCGGCACCCGCAGACGGTGTTGCCCCTGCTGCTTTCCATGCCACCTCCAACCATCCCGAATATATCCACATTGGTCATGGCCGGTGGCTGCTGGCCAGGGAAAGCCGCATGGACGCGGTCATGGTTCTTAGGGGGGAATTGCTGGAAATCATCGAGCCGAGGCGGCTTAAAAGGGGAGACCCGGTGGTGGTCGGCAGGGGCGATAACGGTGAAGAGGGTATCTTCCTTCATAACAGCGGGTTCAGGCAACAAGTCCGAACTGACGAAAAATTCAGCTTCCGCATGCATGGCTCACGCGAGACCCCTTTTTCCATATCCTACGACAGGCTCTATGAGATCCTGCGCCACGAACGGGACCACGGTTACATCGTCTGGGTGCTCGGACCTGCGGTCGCCTTTGACAAGGATAGCCGTAGCGCCATGCAATGTCTGATCGAGCAGGGATATTGCCACGCCCTCATGGCAGGTAATGCCCTGGCAACCCACGATCTGGAGGCGGCCCGTTTCCGCACCGGCCTTGGCCAGGACATCTACACTCAGGTTATGCAGCCGGGGGGGCACTACAACCATCTTGACGTCATCAACGAAACCCTCGGATACGGCTCTATCCGGCAGATGGTTCAGGAACTTGATATAAAGGATGGAATCATACCTGCCTGCGAACGTATGGGTGTGCCATATGTACTGGCTGGGTCAATCCGCGATGACGGACCGCTTCCGGGGGTAATCAGTGATGCCCGCCAGGCACAGGATGCCATGCGAATCTATGCCCGCCGCACGACCACCGCTATTGGACTTGCCACGCAACTCCACTCCATCGCTTTCGGCAACATGCTGCCCGGCTATCAGGTGCTGTATGACGGAACTGTGCGTCAGGTTTTTTTCTACGTGGTGGATATGTCGGAGTTCAGCGTTGACAAGCTGGCCAACAGGGGTTCGGTCCAGGCGGTGCCCATATTGACCAACGTACAGGATTTCATGGTTAACCTGAGACATAATCTTTGCTGACCTTTGTTGCGGAAAGGAGCGGCCATGAGCAAAAATATTCGCATCATCGGCGTACCCATAGATCTTGGGCAGAGCAAACGCGGGGTCGATATGGGGCCGGCTGCCCTGCGCTACGCAGGACTGGCCGAAAGTCTCTCTGCCCTGGGATATTCTGTCAGCGACAGCGGCGATATCCCGGTGCCGATCCGTGAGACCGTGGCAGATGAATTGAATCAGCACTATCTCCCCTCGATCTGTTTCACCTGCCGAATGGTCTACGATCTGGCCCGCCAGTCGGTAGAGCACGGAGAGATTCCGCTTTTCATCGGTGGTGACCATACCCTTTCCATCGGCTCCATCGGCGGGATAACCCATAACGAACCAACAGGTCTTATCTGGGTCGATGCCCATGCGGATTTCAACACTCCCCACACCACCATCACCGGAAATATCCACGGCATGACCCTGGCCGTGCTGCTGGGGGACGGCTATGCCGAACTGGTGGATGCGGGCCGCCCCGGACCAAAGCTGGTGCCGCAAGACGTGGTTATGATCGGAGTTCGTGCGCTGGATCCTGAAGAGAAAAAACGTCTGAGGGCGAGCGGCGTCACGGTGTACACCATGCGCGACATCGACGAACGCGGCATGGGCGCCGTCACCCGGGAGGCCTTGGAACGCCTTGAACAATGCAATCGTCTCCACGTCAGCCTCGACATGGACTGCATGGACCCGCTGGCCGGGCCGGGAGTGGGCACAATCGTTCCAGGAGGGATAAGTTACCGCGAAAGCCAGCTCTTGATGGAGATCATCGCCGATTCCCGGCGCTGCAGCTCGATGGATATTGTAGAAATCAACCCGGTGCTCGACCGGCACAACCAGACCGCCCGCCTTGCCGTGGAACTGGCTGCTTCGCTGTTTGGCAAACGGATTTTGTGAAATTCGGTTTTACCTGATCAGCTTGTTTAGAGTCATTTCTCTACCGGAAGAGGCCTGCGAGACTCTATTTCGCGCTTCCCGTGGTAGAAAAAACGCACCATGTAGTACTCAAAGGGATAGCCGCTCTCATAGTAACGAAAACTCTGCTGATGCCGCGCGTCGACGACTTCAAGTGCTGTTATCCCGGAGCTTATGGCTAAGGAGTTGCCTGTGTTGCCAAAAGGATCGATCGCAGCGTAGATACCGTAAGAGATGCCGGTGTCCACGACAAGGCCTCCTGTGTCGCGCAGGGACGAGGGGCCAAAGATCGGCAGCACGATGTAGGGCCCGGAGTCTGATCCCCAGTAGCCCAGGGTCTTGCCGAAATCCTGGTTGTGCCGATTCAGTCCGAAACTGGAGGCAGGATCGAACATGCCGCCAAGACCAATGGTGCTGTTCGTCACGAAACGGCCAAGCGTTATCGCCGACTCCGTGGCTTTCAGCTGGAACAGGCTGTTGGTGAAATTTCTGATCTCTCCGAGGTTATTGTAGACCCCCGAGATCCGATCCTGGAGGAAGACCGGGGTAACGAACTCGTAGCTGTTCACCACCGGCAGGAAGAGGTATTTGTCAAAGTAGAAGTTGAACCGGTACATATTCCGGTTAAACCCTTCCCAGGGATCCGATACCTCGGCGAAGGGCTGATCCCTGAACTCGCTTATGGTGTGTTTTGCCGGCACCTCGTCCTGGTTATTCTCCATGATCGTGGCACACCCGCATAGTGACAGCATCAGTATTAGAGCGAGGGTTGAAAGACGAGTTCGGTAGTTGGTCGCAGTCATGTAGGTTCCCTCCTTATGATTTGAAGAAATTGACCATGTAGGTCAGATTTTCCTTGTACTCCAGGTTACCCAGATGACCGCCGCGCGGGTAGATCTTGGCCCGTTCGCCGAACAGCTGCTTCAGGTAATCAAGTTCTTCCCTGGTCAGGATGAAATCATTCTCGTTGGTCATCAAGCCGAACTTTGCAGACGACTTCAGATACCCCTCGATGCTCTTGATGCTCAAAGAATCCACATATGCCTGCTTGGTGAGTCCCGGGCGCTGCTTCAGGAAATAGGGGTACAAATATTCGTTGAAATAATCGATGAAGCTCAGGTGAGTGGAAACCAGGAAATAGTCGAAAATGGAATCGGAGGGACTCAGCACCCGGTTCTTCGGAACGACGTAGCCGCTGTTGGTCATCACGTCCGAGGTGAAGATCATGCCGGCCAGGTTGATGCGATAGGTAAGACCGATCAACCCGGCAGTTTCCTCGGGGGAGAAGACGCCCTCAGTATAGATCGCGTAGAGAAAATCATCGTTTATGGCGACGAATCTGCCGTAACGGTAGAACTCACTGAACTTGGACAACATCCGGTTGAAAAAGATGCCTTGTTTCTTGGCTCCTCCGGGGATATGCGTCAGCAGTTCCTCGATCCTTGTTGCCGAACTGAAGAGGGCTACCGGGGGGTTGATCATGAGCACTTTGCTGAAGTTGAAAACCTGGCGCTCCTCATCCAGTTTTGCCACAAAGGCGGCCTGGCTGGCTCCCAGGCTGTATCCGCACAGGTGGAAGGAGGAAACCTCGATGTCGCCCTTTACCTGCTTCCAGGCGACCTCCATGGCTTTGTACAGGTCAGCGGAATCCTCGGTCATGTCGCCGGGAACTCTGCTTTGAGAAGCTGAGATGATAAAATTGGAGTGGGACGGTGACGGCAGGGTGATGACGTGGAAGCCGGCCTGGGAGAAGGCCTGCATCATGGTCAAAAGCTTGGGTGACCGGTCGCTGGCGCCGGCGCCGGCGATCAGAAAGATCAGCGGCGCCTTCTGCTCCTGGTAGGCGAAGCTGCAGCGTAATCCCTTGTCGTAAAAGAAGATCGGCGGTTTCTTCCGGTCCGGGATGACATCGAGCACGAGTTGCCGGGTGCGCATCTTTACGGTAATTTCGGGCATGAGGCTTGCCGGGGTCCCGAGGATTGTGGCTTCATACGTTCCCGGGATCGGGTAGCCGTAGTTGTCATCTGCCGCATGGCTTTGCAGCGGCAACAGGACAAGGCAGACGATAAACAGCAATTTCAGGCGCACCATGATTATTCCTCCTTATTACCCAATAGAACTCAAAATTATCAGCGCGAAGTATCGATCCTGCGGTTATCCGAAGGCGCCCCAGGCTGTTCCCCCTCAGGTTGTAAGGATTGTTCCGTCTGGAAGGGGAGGCGTCCGGTTTCGCTGCTTAACTTCGGCGCCTCCTCTTTAACCTGCCAATTTTTCCCGACCGGCACAACCAGGGGCTTGGGTGACAGCATCACCGGATCAGTACTCGATTGTTTGGGGTAGAAAAAGGTACACCCGCAGAGCAGAAAAAAGCACATGGAGAGAGTTGTCAGTTGAACATATTTCATGGCGTACTCCTTTTCTCAGATCTGTAATTACAAGCTTGTCCCTATAAGAATCATCCCTCAACAGCAGCCATATCCTGTTCCACGAATCTGCCGCAGATAAAACAGAGCAGGCCGGCCAGAACCATGGCAAAAGGGGTAATCAAAAGAGCGCTGCGCAAACCCCACTGATCGGAAAGCCAGCCGAGAATGGAGGGGGAAACCGCATCACCCAGGGCGTGGATGAAAAAGATGTTGACCGCAAAGGCCATGGCATGGACCGCCGGATTGGTGACGTTGATGATGACGGTATTGAGCGGTCCGGTGTTGAGAAAGAGAAAAAACTCGGCAATGAAGATCGCGGTTATACAACCGGTCAAGCCGGGGGCGAGGATGGCCCAGACGGCAAAAGGGGTGCCTATCAGGAAACCCCAGCCGGAAACCAGCAGATACCCCTTGCCGTTACTTTTTTGCCACCGGTCGCCAAGCCAGCCGCCGGCCATGGTGCCCAGTATCCCTGCCAGCACGGTGGTTGCGCCGAACAGCGTGTTTCCCTTTGCCACGTCAAGGGAATGTACCCGGTACAGAAAAGATGGGATCCACTGGGCAAGCCCCCCGATGGCAAAGGTCATCGCCGCCATGGCAAGGGTATTAAATACGAATGAGCGGTTTCTGAACAAAGCGGCATATCCTGTTGAAACCTTTTCCTTCCGGACCGGTGTCGACGGGTTGTCGCCGCCACGAGGCGGGGTGTGCAGCAGGGCAATGGGAATGGCCAACAGCAGGCCCGGCAAGCCGACCAGCAGAAAAGCGGCATGCCAGCCGTACCTTTGTCCCAGCACACCGCCAAGGAGATATCCCAGCGCGCTGCCGACCGGAATGGCGACATAGAACCAGGAAAGGACCCGGCCGCGGCGCTCCTTTGGAAAGAAGTCGGCGATGAGCCCTGGCGATACCGTGCCGAAGCTCGCCTCACCAATCCCTACGGTGGCGCGTGCGGCCAGCAGGGTCCGGTACCCGGTGGCGAACCCGGCCATGGCTGTGGCCAGGCTCCAGACCACCAGGCCGCCGGAAGCCAGTCTGGTCCTGCTCCAGCGGTCACCGAGCCAGCCGAAAAGCGGGGCACAGATCAGGTAGCTGAGCATGAAGGCACTCCCTAAAAACCCCAACTCCGTATCGGAAAGACGCAGATCGATCTTGATCAGGGGGAATACCGCGAAAAGCACCTGCCGGTCGATATAGTTAAGCATGTTTACCGCTATCAGGAGTCCCAGGGCATAGCGGCGGTAGGGGAGCGAGATGCTGGCCGAATTATGCAGGGGCGGGGAGGTGCTCATAGGTTTATCACTGCCTGGCGGGTAATTTCCACGATCTCAGCCGGTTCTTCGTAACGGAATCGTATCGGTTTTCCGAAGGTTACCGTTACAGTACCCGGTTTTGGAAAATTGGCCGTAGGAGGAAGGACCTGATCAGTTCCGCTGATTTTTATCGGCACTACCGGAATCCCCAGCTCCTTGACCATGAGACCCAGCCCCAACTGGAAGGGCTGCATCTTGCCGTCCCTGGAATGTCCGCCTTCCGGGAAGATCATGATGTTAATGCCGGCATCGGCGAGTACGCCCATATATGCCAGCGAGCCGCTGAATCCCTGTGTCTGCGGCAGAGGAAAGAGATTGAACAGAACAGAGGCATATTCGTAGCTCAAACGCCGCAGGATTCGCTTGAACCCTTGGTAGTCGCCGAAGAAGAACTCTTCCCAAGCGGCAGTGGCGGTTCTGTAACGGATCTTGGGCGGCAGCGCAAACATGATGGAAGGCTGGTCCAGGTAGCTTTGGTGATTGGCCACGAAAATAACCGGTCCGGTCAGATTTTCCAGATTGTCCATTCCATGGGCCTCAAGCGTGGCAAAGCTTCGGAACAGGGGACCATGGAACAGGTTGTCCCAGGTCATCCGCACTTCCCGGAAAAATTCCGCATTGGTCCAGAAACGGAAATGGTCGCGATGGGTCAGCTTTTCACGTTTCGCGATGATCTGTCTCAGGTCCGAGACTTTCGTCTGCGGCCCGATCTGGGAATCCTGGATATCCAGCCGGTATTCCTGTTCCAGGAAACTGACCAGCTCCAGACGATCGATGGAGGTAAGGCCCAGGTCAGTCACCAGCAGAGATTCCTCGCGGATCTGAGCGGCGTTCGTACCGGTAACCCTGGCGATCAGGTTAAGCAGGTTGTCCCGGCTGACGGTTGTATCGCCCCCCTCCTTTAACTTTTTCAGCGCCTCCTTGACCTCAAACTTCTTGATCTTGAGTGTCGTGGTCTTGGGGAATTCCGGTTCTTTCCAGAGGGTGTAGCCGGTAATCTGGTGCAGAGTATCCAGGCTGCGGTTCGCCTGAGCGATGATATCCTCCGGCGTTATGCCTTTATCGTCCAGAAGCAGCACGGCATGCACCTCTTCACCCCCGCCATTATCGATGCCGATGACGCATGACTCCTTGACCCCGCTGATCTTGTTCAGCACCGCTTCCAGTTCGTCGGGATAAACATTGACCCCGGAACCGGTTACGATCAGCTCCTTGCCTCTACCCTTGATGACCAGCCCGCCGTAAGGGTCGATCTCACCCAGGTCGCCGGTTCGAAACCAGCCATCTTCCGTGAAGGCGTCGCGGCTGGCCTGTTCGTTCTCATAATAGCCGGGAAAGACGTTATCCCCGCGTACCAGGACCTCCTTCTCCTCGATTTTCAGTTGAACTCCCGGCAGAGGAGGGCCGACCGAGCCTGCCACCTGGCGCTCCATGGTGTTGACGCAGAGCACGGGTGAGGTTTCGGTAAGTCCATACCCCTCCAGGACCGTGAATCCCATGCTGCTCCAAAAGTTGAAGACCTCGGGATCCAGAGGTGCGCCACCTGAGACAAAGACGGTGAAATTATCGCCGAACTTGCTCTGAACCGGAAAAAACAAACTCCGGCGGACCGCTGTCGGGAGCTTGGCCGCGATCTGCGCCAGACCCCGGAACAGTCCGGAGAGATGCTTTTCCTCAAGCTCCCGCTCTATGGTTGTTTTAAGCAGAAGCATGAGGCGGGGAACGGACATGATGACGTAGATGTCCTCCTCGCTCAGCGCTGCCATGATCGCGGAGGGTTTGAGGGTGCGCAGATACACGATGGCTGCGCCACGGTAGAGCGGGGTGAAGAAACCGCCCATCTGTTCGAACATGTGGGATAAAGGGAGCAGCGAGAGGAAGCTGAACCCTGTGGTGATGATCGGTACCTGCTGGCTTATCTGGGTCATATTGGCAACCAGGTTCCTGTGGGTCAGGATGACCCCTTTCGGATTGCCGGTGGTACCGGATGTATAGATGAGCTGTGCCGTATCTCCGGGTGCGGCGCAGGCGAGTTCACGTATCGGCTGAAGGTCTTCGAGCAGGTACTGCAGGTCTTCCAGCAAAAGCGAATCCGCTTCGGTCATCCGCTCCGGCTTGAACCTGCTCTGCAGGACCAGTTTCGCCTTTGCCAGGCTGCGAACGGAATCCGCCCGCGCCAGATCGGACATGAAGTCCACCGGCACGGCGATTGCGCCGCGGATGATGATGCCCCAGTAGGCGACCCCCCACCAGGAAGAGTTGGGCCCCCAGAGCAGTACCTTGTCCCCCGGTTCCACACCATTTTTCGCCAGGAGGTTTGCCATCTTCAGCGCAAGGTCATGGAATTCCCCATAGGAAACCACCAGACGCCGTACGCCGGTTCGATTCACAAAGGCGGTTTTGTCACCCAGCGTTTCGAACGTATTAAATAGATCGATCAATGTCTGCATGGCTACTCCGTTGATCTTGGTCAGGTCAGCGGGAAACTGTCAAATCCAGGCTGCTATGCACTTGAAAAAATAGGAGCGTGGGCATCCTACCCGTGTTTCGAGCAGAATCAAAGCTCGAATAATGGTTTGAATCAAAAACCATTCAAGCAGAACATCTGCTTGAAACACAGGCTGGAAGCCTACGCTCCTTGAGTAGCTGAATAGCACAACTCCAGTCTACCTGTCGCGTCCGCGCCCTCGATCATCATCTTTCTGCTGCCCATGACCACGGTCCCGGTTCTGTTCCTTCAAATCATCCTTGTCCTGTTTCTTCTGTTTCTGCTCTTTCACCCGCGGTGCATTCTGCTCGTGCTTCACAGCTCCCGGCTGCGGTCTAGGACTTTGCACGGCCGGCACCCGCTGCTGTCGCTGTTCATGTACTGCCGGGGCTCTCTTCTGAGGAGCCGGCTGTGGGGTCGGAGCTGGCTTGCGGATGTTTTCACCACCCTGTCGCTGCTGGGTGCGTGGGGCCGGCGGTGCGACCTGTTGGTGCGGCGCTGACCGCTTGATATCCTGTTGTTGTCTTCTCACCGGCGGCGCTTCCTGAACCCTTCGTTTAGCCGGTTCCTGCACTCTTCGTGCAGCTGGTGGCGCTTGCTGCTTAATTATCTGACGGACAACCTTGTCACGCGGCTGGTAACGGTAGCTTTTGCTGCGCAGTGTATGCTGCTGCTCGACCCTGGTGGGGTACCGGTCTCCTGAATACTTGCGCTGGTAGACTGGCAACGGGGCAGGTGCGGGAGCGGAACTGCGTTTCCAACGGTCCCATCCCCTTCGTTTTTGTTCCCAGCCATGGCCCCAATGCTGACCCCAGCGTGGGGGGGCGTTCGAGACCCATCCGCGGAAGTACATGGGGGGCTGTCGGTAGTAGCGGACAGGGACACGCAGGACGAACAGCGGCACATCCTCCGGCATTACCAGATACCAGGGGCCGTTGTACCAGGTGCTGGTGTACCAGTTATCGTCCTGGTAAACCCAGTACATGCCGTCGTAAAAGAAATAGTTGGCTTCCATCTGGGGAGCATAATATACCGGGTAGCCCGGTACTCTGACGAGAGTCGGGAATAACGGCAGGTTGATCCCGATGCTGACGTTGGGCAACCCGATACCGATGCTTACCTGGGCTGCGGCAGAAGTCACCAAGCACAACAGCATCGACAATACAATCAGTCCATAACGAATCTTTTTCATTTTTTCCTCCCGCGGTTATATTTACTTGTCTTTACAAAGTTGCTGCGCCGGCCGGCTTGATTCCCGTCCAAGTTGTAAACAACGTACTCTATTGTTTCGGTGTTGGCTGCTCCATGCCCAGGGGGGTCGGAGTTGGCTGATCACCCAGCGGTTCGGGTTTCGGTTGCGTCATACCCAATGGTGTTGGTGTCGGCTGCTCGCCAAGAGGTTCAGGTATGGGCTGCTTCATACCCACAGGTGTCGGTTTGGGCTGATCTCCAAGCGGTGCGGGTATTGGTTGCTTCATACTCGGTGGTGTTGGGTCGATTTGATCGCCCCCCGGATGTCCTTTACCGGGTTGTTGTATTAACAGCGGCGCGGCTTGCGGACGGCTGCCGCCTGCAGGGACCAGGATTCGAAGTTTCCTGACCTGACGTTTCGGCATCTTCTTTAACCTCTGCTCCTTCTGTACCTTTGTGCTGCGGATGGTTGTATTCTCACCCTTCAGCGCCTTACTGCGGTGTTTTGAGGGGATCATGGAAGGATCATCGGTGAAACCGACTACTCCCTGGTCGTTGGTCCATTTGTAGGTCTCTGCCACAGCCACAGCCGCACTGCAGAGAATTATTAAAAAGAATATCATGATTTGCTTCATTGTATATCTCCGAAAACGGACGACATGCACCGGCATGAGCTGAAAAAAGGGCCGGGCAGCGAACCGCCCGGCATTGCATGAAGGTGGCACTTGTTAGTGCTACAGACAATAATACATCTATCGTGCCAATATGAAAGTGCCGAACTTGCGGGGTTAACAGATTGATTGTGTTGGCTATAATGAAAAGAGTGTGACAGGTGAGAAGGTTAAACCATCAACCACGGCCGTCGTATTTAACAATGCCGTCAAATATGGCGGCTCAGAAAAGATAAGGGCGAAGCAGTTAATACTTCTGCTTCGCCCTCACATGGATAAACGGTATATGTAATATTATCAAATCCCTTACTTGCCGTGACCATGCCTGTTGCCGTGGTCATCGTGATGCTTCCTCTTTTTATAATGCTTCTTTTTATAGTGTTTAACCGGCCTTTCCCTTTCGATATAAACCCGCTGCTCTCTTTCCACATAATACGGCCGGCCGCTGTCTATCAGGACATGCACCCCTGGAGGTGCCGGCAGATAGCCGTTGACGTGGACATTTACACCGGGAAGTGGTGGAAGAGGAGGAAGAGGAAGACCGGCATTGGCCTCATTGAGGCTGAAGGTGAAGGTGGCAGCAGCCAGGAGCAGCATGGAAACAATTATTCTTTTACGCATATGGGTCCTTTATTCTGCGGTATTTCATAGGTTCAACTATTCCACGATAATTTCAAAGAGTACGCGCATGTTCGATTTTGCTGCTTCCGAGTAAAGGTCTGCCGGCGCTGTTTCATATGCTGCCGGGTTTGACTCGCCATAGCCGACTTTGGAAAGCCTGTCCCGTGTTATTACACCTTCCTCGATGAGGTATTCCTTGACAGCAGTTGCCCTTCTTTCACTCAAACTCTGGTTGTAGGCATCAGTACCGGAAGCTGAGGTGTACCCTGCAACACGGATTTTTGCGTTGGGGTTTTCCTTCAGAACCCGGATATCCCTTTTCAGGATGGTCTTTGCTTCCGGTGTGAGGGTTGCCTGATCAAAATCGAAGTGCACGTCCTCAAAGGCAAGGACGACAACCTCCGCCTTTTTCTGCGACACAACGGCAACAACCTTCTGTTCAACCTTCGGCTCTGAGGCAAGGATAATTACCTTGTTCACAACTGTCTTCACAACCGGCTGGCAGCCATTGCTGTCAACAACAGCGCCTGCGGGGGTTCCCTGGCACTTGTCGAGATAATCGGGTACGCCATCCTTGTCGAAATCAAGCGGACAGCCATCCTTGTCAACGGCTACGCGGGCCGGTGTGTTGGGGCACTTGTCGTCTGTATCGAATACTTCGTCGCCATCGCTGTCCAGGGGAGCAGGTGCGGCTTTTGATTTCCCGCCGAATGCAAAGACGACTCCCACGGTAGTTTGAACATTGTGGATTGTCTCGTCGAGTACCATGTTGTCCCTGACATCTGCCCTGAGCGCGATATTGTTCGCCACCCAGTATTTTGCGCCGACCCCGAAATCAACAATGGACATGTTCTTGTTGTTTATCTCCGGACTATAGTGGGCAGCGCCGTAACCGCCAGTGATGAAGGGATTGAATTTACCCTCGGGCAGGAAGTGATAGATGAGGTCGAGATGATACATGGTGATATTCACGGTGCTGATGGGACTGGTGAATTGTCCTTCTTTGGTAAACCGTCTGTTTTTGTTATCAACATTGGTTTGGATAAATTCCCCGGTGGCTTCAATGCCGAAGTGGTTCGTAAAATTATAGCCAAGCCGTCCGCCGAAGATAGCATTGTTATCCAGATTCTGCCGATTTTCAAAGATATTGAATCCGGCGAACGGACTCACTTCAACGCTTCCTGCCTTTATCTCGGCGCGGGAAGGCAAGGGCAGGAGAAAAACAGATACAAACAATACCGGCGCCATTTTTTTCATTATAGAACCCATTGAAAACTTCTTTTTCATATAAAACTCCTTTTATTGACAAAAATTTAAATCTTATTGTGCTTTGTCAGTTAAGTTTTTGCAGTTAGTTCCCCCTCCCTCGACGGGAGGACCCATAGGGCCTAAAGGGGCTGGGGGGTGGGTGAAGCTGCCAACTGAGTCAAATATGGCAATTTCCCCCTCCCCC
>JBGSQD010000293.1:0-4683 GCA_041738275.1 Geobacterales bacterium | reverse complement strand
CGATGCTGCCGGTGATGGCCGTGGGATGGGCAATGATCTCATCCGCTGCCGCTGCCACGTAGTAACCGCCCGAAGCGCCGACACTCATGATACAGGCCAGTACCGGAACCTTCTTACGCTTTTTGAATTCAATGATGTCATGATGGATGATGTCACTGGCGGTGACCGTTCCTCCGTGGGAATTGATGCGCAGGATCAGCCCGGCAATGGCCTTGTCCTTTTCAGCTTTTTGCAGGGATTCACGGATCAGCGAAACCATTGAGGCTGATGGGCGCCCCAGCAGGCCACCAGATTTTTCCTGCTCCGTGATCGTGCCGCTGATATCCAGCAGCAGGATCTTTTTCGCGCCTTCACCTTCCAGCACCTGTTCCTCCAGTGGCTCGGGGGGTCCCATGAGCGGCACATTCACAAAGGCACAACCGGTGACTAGTAACAACAGACCGGCAAACAGCAGAAAACGAATGGAGCGCATATTGAACCTCCAGGGTGGCCTATAGCCTCTTGAATATTTCATACCGCAGAGTGCGTCTCGCCACAGTAGATACCTACCAATTCTGTGTACCATACTTCCTGACCCAAGCAAGTTATCATTTCGCTGTCTGCCGGGAGTTTTAAAAGAAACAGCCCCGCTCCTTGCGGAACGGGGCTGATGTTTGTTTATGCCAGAAACTTACGCCTATTTCTTCGGCTCTTCCTTCTTGGCAACTGCCATGGCGTCATTGAGGATCTTCACACCCGCCTTGGAGACGGCGATGGAACTCGTCAGGCTTTCACGCGCCAGTTCCGGATTATGGAACCCGTCCGAGTTCTCGGCAGTCCAGTATTCCCACAGCACATGGGCTTCTTCATGCTTTTCACGGGCCTGGGCCAGAACGCTGTCAACCACGCCGGCACGCTGGGCAGCGGCATAGGTGTCGATCAACTCGCCAAGCCAGTACTCTGCCTTGCGCATCTTCCCCTTGGTGTAGTTGATGATCGACTCCATTTCATACTGCTTTTTCTCAACCGTGCTGTCCGGGTGGCAGCCAAGACAGGCAGCCTTGATGGCCAGCTTGGGCTTGACCACGCCATGGGTCGAGAACATCTTGCCGTCCTTGCCCTTCATCTTGGGCATATGGCACTGGTGGCACTGCACACCAGCTCTGTCATGGACACTTCCGGCATAGGTTTCTGCTTCCGGATGCTGGAACTTGACCAAGCGGGCGCCGGTCACGGCATGCTTGAAGTCGAAGAAATCCTGATCCTTGTAATGCTTCAGCAGCTGCAGGGCGTTTTTCAGCGGGAAGTGGTTGGTGCGCTGGTCGTCATAGCCGACTTTTTTACCGTCGCTCCACTGGGTCCCGGCACCACAGGCATACTCGACATGGCACTGGGCGCACATCATGCGGGAATCGGTTTTTTCCATCACACCGATCTTGCGGAAACCGTCATTGAATGAGATCACCTTCAGGTCGGTCTTGCCGCCCTTGGCAAAGATATTGCCCTTGGTGTCCTTTTCAATGGCCTGGATGAGACCGTCACGCACCACGCGAGGCTGGGTGCCGTGCGGGTCGTGGCAATGGATGCAGCCCACAGGGTTGTTGGTATCCTTGGCCAGATCAACGACATTGGACTCGCGGCTCCATTTGGCCTTGGGATCCTTGTCGCCCATGAACTTCATATTAAGGATATGGTCGGAAGTCTTGCACTGGATGCAGGTCGGGTTGCCGGCCATGGCGGTTTCCTTCATCTTGAAATCCTTGCCCTTGTCTACCAGCACATCCCAGGTTTTGCCGGTTTTATCAATCCCCTTCCAGCCGTCCTTGAACTGGAAACGGCCCCCCTGGAAGCGATCAACGGCAAACTGGTCGATAACCATGAAGGCGTGTCCGCGCGGTTCATTATGCTCAAAGGTAAAACCGTAGGGTGCCAGCAGTTTGTCCTGCATGGGCGAGCGGCCGGTGGGAACACCCTTTTCCTTGCGGGCTCCGCCGTCGTGATTGATGTTATAAAAGCTTTCGTACTGGTTCTTGTGGCACTTGCCGCACAGGGCCTGATCAATGATCGTGACCGGCTTGTTTTTCTCCGGGTCGCTTATGTGGGCATTAAGCTTGTCGTGACAGGTCTTGCAGGACAGTGCAGCATGTTTGGACCCTTCCTTGAGCGCCTTGACCTCATCATGACATTCATAACAGGTGGCCCGGCCGTCATTAGCCGCCTTGGGCGCCTTTGCGGCCGGCTTGCTCTTGGCGGCGGTAGTCAACCCAGGTAAAGACAGGACTGCAAGGGCGCCAATGACAGCTGCAGCAAAAGCCAGATTCTTCTTCAGCATAATTCATTCTCCTTTCGATATATATTCTTTGCTTCTGAACCTGATCTATCTTCTGCCGGCTGTCGAGGAGCCATGATCACCGCCTTGGGCGACACCGGGCAGACATATTCGCAAGTACCGCAACCGGTGCAGCGTGACGGGTCGATCCTTATCCCCTCTCCCATGACGACCATGATCGCCTGGGGCTCGCAGCGTTCGACACAGGCAAAACAACCGCAGTTCCTTGCCAGGCAATGTTCGTTATGGGCAACGGCCACGACGTCATCCCTGACAAACGGCACAAACTCCCCTTCCGGCTGAAGTGGATAGTCATCTGCTTCATGGTCACTCAGTGCCTTGCTGACCGTAGAAAACGCATCACCAAGGGAGTACAGACTCTTTATGAAAAATTCCTTACGATTAATGCTCATCTTTTGTCCCAATCATATCAACATTCCAAGAAAAACCGCTTAAAGCATACCATATATGAAATACATAACAATGGTCGGCAACGGCATTTACCGCCAGGCTTACTATTTGCCAAACCTTGACGATTATTAAAGCATTTAATGCTTTAACTGTTTCTCTCAAAAACGGATGAAAGCATTTGACCAAAGTCAAATTAGTTTTTTATATGGTTTTCAGAATGTATTGAAATGCAATTTAATGTTGACCTTTGCCAATATCGTGCTAAAGTGGACCTAAATAGTCTTATTAGATTCAGGAGGCAATGCCATGTCATTAGAAGGGAAAAAAGCCCCGGATTTTTCACTGGAAGGGAGCGACGGCAAACAGCACTCACTGTCGCAGTACAGCGGCAAAACCGTAGTAATCTACTTCTACCCCAAGGATAACACGCCCGGCTGCACGAAAGAGGCCTGCGGCTTTCGCGACAATCATGGTGAACTGATCGACAAGGACATCGTACTGCTTGGAGTAAGCAAGGACAGCATAGCTGCCCACGGCAAGTTTATCAGCAATTACAGCCTGCCCTTTGTATTGCTGAGTGACCCGGACTGCTCCATGATGCAGAACTACGGGGCATTTGGCGAGAAGGTCATGTGCGGCAGGAAGACAACCGGCACGATCCGTTCCACCGTGATCATCGGACCTGATGGTGTTGTTAAAAAACAGTGGGCAAAAGTAGCCAAAGCCGATCAGCATCCGGCACAGGTGCTGGATTTTCTGCGGGGCTGACCCAGCGTAACATTCCCAGTGAGTTTTTATTACCATTGACACCGAACTGGTCAAACAGTAAAACAATTCAGACAATTCTATTTGTGGAGGGATAGCAACCATGAACTTTGTAACCCTGGATGAAGTCATCAAATTTGCCGTTGACCGTGAAGATACCGCCTACCGGCTCTACAAGCGGGCGGAAGAGTTGAGCACCACCATAGCGGCCAAAAAGATGTTCGCTGAGTTGGCCGCCGAGGAGGCCACCCACAAGGAGGTCTTCAGCAAGATCGACACAGAGAAGGCTGAACAGCACAAATTATGCAAGATTCCGGAAACCAGCATCGCCAAGTATCTGGCCGATGTTCCCTTCCGCCCCGATATGACCTACCAGGAAATACTGACCTATGCCCTGAAAACCGAGGACAGCGCCTACAACCTGTACAAGATCGCAGCCGGCTCAACCGAGGACGAAAAGCTGCAAAAGGTATTGATGAGCTTTGCCGACGTGGAGTTGGGTCATCGACGACGCCTTGAGGCGGTCTTCGAGGAAAGGGTGCTTACAGAAGGGTAATAGTCACACACATACTATGATGAAAAAAACACCACATATCACTTGTGGTGTTTTTTTGTGCCACCAGCCTGAACTGGTTAAATTTTGGGGAGGAACAGGAAGAAGGAGACCGACAGTGCCGCCATAATCCACATGCCGGCCGAAACCTCGCGACCTCGGCCGGTGCAGAGCTTGAGCAGGGGATAAACGATCAGCCCGGAGGTCATCCCCACCCCGATGTTGTAGGTAAAGATCATCAGCACGATCGTCAGGAAGGCAGGGATCAGTTCGGTCATGTCGTCGAAATCCAGCAGGCCGATCGGACGGATCATGAAGGAGCCGATCACGATCAGGGCGATGCCGTAGGCGTGGGGAGGAACAATCGTGAACAGCGGCGCAAAGAACAGCGACAGCGCGAACAGGGCCGCAACCACAAGAGCCGAGAAACCGGTGCGCCCCCCCTCCTCGATCCCGGCAGCTGATTCGATATAGGCACCGGTCGTGGTGGTTCCCAGCAGCGAGGCAACCATGGTGGCCAGGGCATCTGCCAGCATGGGGCGTTCGATCTCCGGCAGGTTGCCGTTCTCATCCAGCAGATCAGCCCTCATGGAAAGGCCGATCAGGGTGCCGATCGTATCCAGAAAGGCCATGATAAAGATGACCA
>JBGSQD010000270.1:0-2030 GCA_041738275.1 Geobacterales bacterium | reverse complement strand
GCGGATTACAGGCCGTTGTTCGATGATTTTCTGCAGAAACCTTTCCGGCTGGAAGCACTTAAGGAGATGGTCGTCCGCTATGCCCGGACCTCTTCAGGGCAAGGGCCGCAATCGGCTGCGCATGACAGCGCTGACGGAGATGAACGGCTCCTGGTTCTTCAAGTCGCAAGCGTATGGAATACTGATCTGGAATTACTGCGGCGCCAGGCCTCTCGTTCCGGTAGTTTGGCGGATGCAGCCTCTCTGGGCATGGCCATGAAAGAGAGGGGCCTGACGGAAAATCAACCAATGCTGGCTGAGCTGGGGAATGAATTGATGCACTACGCCAATGAACCCAATATTTTGGGTGTGGATCGCCTTCTGTCCAGGCTGTCCAAGGCTATGGACCGGAAAGAGCCATGAATACAAAAAAACCCCTTATTTTTATCGTCGACGATGTACCCGAAAATATTCAGATCGCCATGTCGCATCTGAAGGAGCTCGACTGCGACTTTGCCTACGCCACCTCCGGTGAGCAGGCCCTGGAGCGGATTGCCGCCACCAGCCCCCAGTTGATCCTCATGGATGTAATGATGCCGGGAATGAGCGGTTTCCAGGTGGTGGAAGCGCTCACCAGGAACGAGAAAACCTGTTCGATTCCGGTGATTTTCCTCACTGCCCGAGCTGAATCGGAGGATGTGGTCCGCGGTTTCAAGCTTGGCGGCGTCGACTACGTCACCAAGCCGTTCAAGGGGGTGGAACTGCGCTCACGTGTCCGCAACCACCTGGAACTGCATGCGTACCGGAGCAATCTCGAACGGTTGGTGGAGGAACGGAGCCGGGAGGCGGAATTGCTCAAGGATGTTATCATTGAGGCCATGGGTGAGTTGGCGGAGTATCGCGATCCCGAAACCGGTAGTCACATTCATCGTACCCGTGCCTATGTGCAGTTGCTTGCCGAAGCTCTGGTCGCCCAAGGACATTTTCTTGAACTCTTGTCCAAGGAATACATCGTCTTGTTATGGAAGTGTGCGCCGTTACACGACATCGGCAAAGTAGCCATTCGCGATTCCATTCTGCTCAAACCCGGCAAGCTCACTGCCGAGGAATTCGATGAGATGAAGATGCACGCCCAGTATGGCGAAGAGGTTATTGCCAACCTCGAACAGATGGCCGGCAAGCCGACCTCCTTTCTCAGTTGTGCCAAGGATATTGCCGGCAGTCACCATGAGAAGTACGATGGCAGCGGCTATCCGCGGGGGCTGGCGGGTGACGCAATCCCGTTGGCCGGACGGATCATGGCTATTGCCGATGTCTACGACGCCCTTATCTCCAAACGGGTCTATAAAAATTCCCTGTCCCACGAAGAGGCCATGGCCATCATGCTCGAGGGCAAGGGAACCCATTTTGACCCGATCCTGATTGACGCCTTTTTAGCGGTGGAGCCCCACTTCCGGCAGATTGCGGCCAATAATCTCGATTGACAGCGAGCCCAACCGCCTCTTTCCTTTTTTTCAACCCGACAATCATGAAAAGTTCCTTCAAGGAACGTTGGTTTGATGTGCCTACCCGGCGCTCCTTCATCAACATCACCCCGGAGGTGGAGCAATGCCTGGCTGAAAGTGGCATTCAAGAAGGGCTGTTGTTGAGCAACACCATGCACATTGAGTTACACCGATGCCCTTCATTCTCACCGGTGTGATATCCTGCCTGAATAAAAGATATAATCATCTCTTCAAAGAGGGTGTCGACACCCTTGCCGAAGCGTAGTCCACCAAACTTCCCACCCCCGCCTTCATCTCTGTCAAAACAGCCAGGTCGCGAATCAGAGACCAGGCAGGCCCTATCATTTCACGATTTATGGCTCTACACGGTGGATTGCCAAGAATGGGATTGGTTGCAAATTGGAAGGCAAAAAAGCAATGAATGGTTGACCTTGATCTTTTTGATATCCTTAATCTAACACTTGGTTTAAGTTCAATAAATCAAGAGGAGATTTGCCAAATTCTGAGCATATCCAATGTTCAGAGTCCAAACATGGATTTTTTGTT
>JBGSQD010000266.1:0-6590 GCA_041738275.1 Geobacterales bacterium | reverse complement strand
TGTCTACAGCAACGCGGGAAGAAGGAACAACGGTGCGTTTTTTACATTCACCCATTTGGTGAACCTCCTGAACTGTGATTGCAGCACAATATCAGGAGGTTGAAGCAAAATCAAAAGCTCAACTGCTTTTTATAGGTTTATAGCGAACCGGGCAGGGGAACCACCTTCAAGATTTATTTTCCCATGATACAGTCAACCATAGAGGAGAAGCATTCCAGCGATGAAATAATTCTTGTGGGAGGCAAGGAAACCATTCTTGTGGCCGACGATGACACCACTCTGCGGCAATTATCAGAAAATATTCTCCACATGTTCGGTTACACGGTTATCACGGCAGTGGACGGTGGTGATGCGGTTGATCAATTCATTGCAAACAAGGACGTGATCGATCTGGTTGTCCTGGATGTCATCATGCCGCGGATGAACGGGAAAGACGCACTTGACGAGATGAGAAGAATAAAACCCTCACTAAAAGTCATCTTTGTCAGTGGTTACACCAGTGACATTATCAATAAGCGAGGTATGCTGGACCAGAACGTCGATTTTGTCTCAAAACCGATGAATCCTAAGAATTTGTTGATCAAGGTTCGTAATGTGCTGGATGGAGAAACCAATGGAAAAGACTAACTGCGGCAGGGTTGTAATCGTCGATGACGATTGGGATGTCAGGACCAGTCTGCTAGGGATCCTCGAAAAAACTGGTTTTGAAGCGTATGCCTTTGAAAACGGCACAAATTCCCTGATGTTTCTCTGCGAACGGCATGGTGATGTGGATGTCTTGATCACCGACATACGGATGCCGGGAATGGACGGTATTGCCCTGCTGGAGAAGGTTCTTGCGATTAACGCCGAAATTCCGGTCGTTCTGATGACCGCCTACGCTGATATCGATTTGACGGTAGCGGCTATCAAAAAAGGGGCTTTCGATTTCATCATCAAACCATTTGATCCAATATACATGCTGAAGGCCATTGAAAAGGCAGTCACCTATCGACGGCTGCGAAGTATCGAAAGAAATTATCGGATAGACCTGGAAAAGGCCCTGAAAGAACAGTCCCGCGAGCTGGAAAGGGCAAATGAAATTGTACTTCAGAATGAGAAGATGGCACTCATGGGGCAGATTGCCGCAGGCGTGGCCCACGAGATCAACAATCCGGTCGGGTTCATCTCCAGCAACCTGGAATCGCTGGATAAATACACGAGAAGACTGCTGGATTTTGTCAGGGTTCAGTCGGAATTACTCGACAGATACAGTCCGCCGGAGGAACTTGAACAAATCAGGGAGGTACGCAAAAAACTGCGGCTTGACAGGATTGCTGACGATATCCCGAAACTGCTGGTAGAGACCATGGAAGGAGTTGTCAGGATCAAGGAGATTGTCAGGAATCTGAAGGGCTTCTCGCGCTCTGACAACGATGAATTTGTCATGACAAACATCAATGAGGTCATCGGCAAGTCTTTGGAGATGGTAAAAAACGAACTTAAATACGTTGCAAAGGTGGAGACCGATTTTGGTGATATTCCGCCCACGCTATGTCTGCCCAACCAACTAACACAGGTCATGATGAACCTGCTGATCAATGCGGCCCATGCCATGGAAACTCAAGGTGAAATAACTGCCCGAACCTGGCAGGCCGACGGGAATATTTTTATATCAATCAGTGATACCGGGTGCGGGATTCCCGATGAACTGAAAGAACGCATCTTCGAACCGTTTTTCACCACAAAGGCTGTCGGAAAAGGTACCGGTCTGGGTCTATCGATCAGCTATGATATTATCCTGAAACATTCGGGAGAGTTAACCGTGGAAAGCACTCCAGGTAAAGGAACAACCTTTACAATCAGAATACCGATATGATCAAAAAAATGCGCAGCCACATAGGGTTGCGCATCAATGTTTACATTCCAGCTAATGGTACTTTTTAGAACGGAATATCATCATCCTGGAAAGGTGGTTCCTCATGGCTTCCGCCACCTCCGCCTGCTCCTGAATCGGAACCGCCATCACCACCGCGACGGCTTTCGCCCTTGGGTGAAAGCATCTGCATCTTGTCACCAACTATTTCGGTAGTATAGCGATCATTGCCGCTTTTGTCCTGCCACTTTCTGGTCTGCAGGCGTCCTTCGATGTAAACGGTTTTACCTTTTGAGAGATATTCACCGGCAATCTCTGCCAGTTTTCCCCAGAGTGTAATGTTGTGCCACTCGGTGCGCTCTTCCCACTCTCCAGACTTGCCCTTGAACTTCTCACTCGTGGCAAGGGAAAAACCTGCCACCGCCTGCCCTGAAGCGGTGTAACGAACTTCCGGATCCTTACCAAGGTTTCCGATCAGCATGACTTTATTAAGACTGGCCATAAAAACTCCTTACAGTAGATTTACAATACATTTTCCGACAAAATGGAACGGGTTGGAGAATACATTATATTGTCTCTCTCGGCAAGAATTGTCGTAAGAGGGACACGTACACTATTCCACAATCCACTATGAAGAATATTCCACACCCTTGTTGGATATTCTTCGCCGCTGCCCAGGCAGTCAGACAGATCAGCGCACCAATCATCCTGTATTATTGGTGATTTACAGCGATCAGCATGTTCTGGCACGCTCCTTGAATTAATGAATCGTCGATAGGTGCGAACCGACAACACCCCATGATTATTCCGGAGGATTTCATATGAAAAAGAAGATCGCAAATGCTGCGCTGCTGATCGCAGCAGTAACATTCCTGTCGGTGCTTGCATTCTATGTCCGAATCGGCTCGACAGCCGATTCGATCGCTGTCCTCAAAACAACCGGCATGACCTGCGGCAGCTGCTCCAGCAAGATCACCACGGCGCTGGAATCATTGAAAGGCGTTGCAGCAACCGAGGTGGACGTTGAGGGTGGCTGGGTCATCGTCGGCTATGACACCAAAACCGTCAAACCGGAATCCCTGACCGAGAAGGTCAATGGCGCGGGCTTTGGCAGCAAGGTATATCAGGTGCTGACGCCTGAACAGTACAAGCAGATCACCGGCGTGGATTTCGGCAAAAAGACGGTGCTTTCAGGCTGCGGAGGCTGTGGCGGCAACGGCGGTTGTGGAAGCAAAAGACAAAACTGAACTTACCCCCAGCGGGATAAACAACAGAGAACATTTCTAACAACAAGGAGAACGGAATGGCAACGAAGCGCATCAAACAGATTACTTGGACGGCTATTGTTTTAACAGCACTACTGGTTGGCGCAGCCAGTGTATTTGCCTTCTCGCTGGGCAAATACGAGAAGGTCAAGGCTACTAACGGAACCGTCACCCTACCGGTCGCAAAGCTGTCCGACAACAAGGCGCACTTCTATAAATTTGAAGACAGCGGCAAAGAGATCACCTTCTTTGCGGTCAAGGCAGCTGACGGCAGCTACAAGACCGCCTTTGACGCCTGCGATTCCTGTTACAAATCCAAAAAGGGTTATGAGCAGCAGGATGACAAGATGAACTGCAAAAACTGCAACCAGAAGTTTGCCATCAACAGGCTTGGTCCCAATGCCACCGGCGGCTGCAATCCCGGCTACCTGCCGCACCAACAGAACGGCAACACGATTTTGATCAAGGCAACTGACCTCAAGGGCGGAGCGAGATACTTCTGATGAAACTGCACACCATCTCCATCAACAACCTCAAGCGCCGCAAGGCCAAGATGGCCTTTCTGACGATCGGCCTGATGGTGGGAATCGCCACCATCGTGACCCTGGTGACCCTGACCCGCTCCATGTCCAGCGACATTGAACGCAAGATGGACGAGTTCGGCGCCAATATCCTGATCACACCCCAGAGCAATGGTCTGGCCATGAACTACGGCGGCATCAGCCTGGGGGGCGTGACCTTTGACCAGCGCGAAATCCTGGAGGAGGACTTGGCACGCATCAAGACCATCGCCAACCACAAGAATATCTCGGCGGTTGCCCCCAAGGTATTGGGCGGCATCAAGGTGGATAGCCACGATGTGCTGTTGGTGGGGGTCAACTTCGACAATGAACTGAAGATGAAGCAGTGGTGGAAAATCTTTGGCGATGCACCAAAAAAGGAGAATGAACTTCTATTGGGCAGCGACGCATCCAAGGTACTCAACGCGAGTTCCGGAGATACCATTCAAATCAAGGGTAAAACCTTCAAGATTGCCGGAGTGCTGGAGCAGACCGGCTCCCAGGATGACTCGCTTGTCTTTGCCGAGCTGAAAATAGCCCAGAAGCTGCTGGGCAAAGAGGGCAAGATCACCCTGGCCGAGGTCGCGGCGCTCTGCTCGGGCTGCCCGATCGGCGACATGGTAACCCAGATTGCCGAAAAGCTCCCCGATGCCAGGGTATCGGCCATCCAGCAGGTGGTAGAGGGGCGTCTCAAGGCGCTGGATCAGTTCAAACGCTTCTCCTACGCCATGGCCGGGGTGGTGGTCTTCATCGGCTCCCTGATCGTGTTCGTCACCATGATGGGGAGCGTCAACGAGCGCACCACAGAAATCGGCGTGTTCCGGGCCATCGGTTTCAGGAAAAGCCATATCATGCGGATCATCCTGCTGGAGGCAGCCCTGGTCAGCCTGCTGGCAGGATTTCTGGGGTATGCCGTCGGCATGGGCGGGGCAAAATTGGCCCTGCCGTTCATGGCCGAGAGCAAGAATGCCCACCTGGTGTGGGATACGACCGTGGCATTCGGTTCCATCGGACTGGCTTTGACGCTGGGGCTCCTGGCGAGCCTTTATCCGGCGCTGCATGCCAGCAAGATGGACCCGACAGAGGCTTTACGAGCATTATGAGACCGTCTCAAAAAGTACTATGGAGAAAATATGGCACTAATAGAAATAAGCAACCTGAAAAAACACTACTCCAGCGGCGACGACACGGTTGAGGCTCTGCGCGGGGTGGACATCTCCATCGAGGCGGGCGAATTCATCACCATCATGGGCCAGTCCGGCTCCGGCAAGAGTACCCTGCTGTCGGTGCTGGGCGGCATGAACCACCCCACTGTCGGCGAGGTCGAGATGGCCGGGATCAAGCTGTATGATTTGCCGGGTGAAAAACTGGCCGACTTCCGGGCGCAGAATCTGGGATTTGTCTTCCAGTCGTTCCATCTGATCCCTTATCTGACGGCTATCGAAAATGTCATGCTGCCGCTGGCCATCGTAAAAGCCAAGAGTGCAGAAAAAACAGCTGCCGCCCGCCGCGCCCTGGAGCAGGTCGGCCTGGGTAACAAGCTCGACCGCCTGCCCAACCAGCTCTCCGGTGGAGAACAGGAGCGGGTGGCCATTGCCCGTGCCATTGTCAACAACCCGCACATTCTGCTGGCTGACGAGCCGACCGGCAACCTCGATTCCAAGACCAGCGACGAGGTCATGGCCCTCTTTCGGGAGTTGAACGATGCCGGCCAGACGGTAGTCATGGTCACCCACAACCCGGAAAACGGTTCCTACTCAGACCGCACGATCCATCTGAAGGACGGCATGGTGGTGCATTAAAACTAAATTTTCCAAAAGCGATTCTTCAACCACGGAGACACTGAGACACGGAGGAAATCACTACAAATGTGAATGACTACTGTCAATTGCAACGTTGTAACTTAATGATTTTATTTTATTCTTGTTCTCTGTATCTCTGCGACTCCTTGGTGAACTGCATTTTCTAGTATTTAAGATTGTATTTTTGAGGGGTTGCGCTATAAACGTTACCATGAAACCTTCCACCCCCCTGCGCATCTGCATGATCCTGGCCTTCATCGTCGGCATCAGCCTGTTCCACTACCTGACCCCCCTGCATCTACCGATGCTCCACGACATCTTCCAGCGATTGTATTACCTGCCGATCATCCTGGCGGCCTTCTGGTTCGGTTTCCGCGGCGGCCTGGCCTGCTCCATCGTTGTCAGCATAGCCTATGCGCCCCATGTGCTCTTCCAGTGGGGCGGCGGGCTGGCGGTGGAGATCGAAAAATACCTGGAGATCGTACTCTACAACATCGTCGGCGGCGTGACCGGCCTGTTGTCGCAGCGGGAGCGGGAGCGCAGCCTTGAGTTGCAGAAGACCGCCGAAGGGCTGGAGGAGTCCTACAAAACTCTGCAGCAGCAGTCGGAGCGGATTATCGCCATCGAAGAGCAGTTGCGTCGTGCGGAAAAGCTCTCCACCCTGGGAGAGATGGCGGCGGTACTGGCCCACGAGATCCGCAACCCGCTCGGCTCCATCCGGGGCACGGCCGAGATCCTGCGTGACGATTACAAGCCGGGCGAACCCAAATACGAGTTCATCGAGATCCAGATCAAGGAAACCGAGCGGCTCAATCGGGTCGTGGAGGATTTCCTGCGCATGGCCAGGCCCCAGCCGGGTGAAATGAAGTCGTGTCCTGTCCTGGAAGAGCTGGAGACGATTGTCACCCTGGTGGCAAACGACGCCAAAGTGCGCAAGGTCAGGCTTGTGCTGGAACCGGCGGAGGAAGTACTTGTCAGGGCAGACGGCGAGAAGCTACGCCAGGCCTTCCTCAATATTATTATCAATGCCCTGCAGGCGACCCCGGAAGGGGGAAATGTGACCATTTCCACAACTAGTTCCCTCCCCCCTGGCGGGGGAGGGTTAGGG
>JBGSQD010000236.1:0-3083 GCA_041738275.1 Geobacterales bacterium | reverse complement strand
GTTGATGATCATCTTGGTGCAGATGATACAGGGCATGGTGGTGCAGTACAAGGTGGAGCCGTCAATGTTTGTGCCGTGCTTGGCCGCCTGAATGATGGCGTTCTGTTCGGCGTGCAGGCCGCGGCAGAGTTCATGCCGTTCTCCGGAAGGCACATTGAGCCGCTCTCGAAGGCAGCCGGCAACGGCGCAGTGGGTAATGCCGGAAGGGACCCCGTTGTAGCCGGTGGCCAGGATATTGCGCTCCTTGACAAGCAAAGCCCCAACCTGCCGCCGCATGCAGGAGGAACGGGTAGCCACAAGTCGGGTGATGTCCATGAAATACTGATCCCAGGAAGGTCTCTGCATGTACTTTTGGTTCCTTGGTTTCGAGAAGTAATAGAACAAATTACTCCACAATGGCAATAAGGTCAATATTGATGCCGATCTTGGCAATTTATTGTTTGAATGTCAAAGAGTGTGTAGTATATTTTTGCAGTAATTGTTATCGATTTATTAGCAAGTTACAATGTTTACCGCGCTTTGGAACATAAATTGATTCGGCGGGCTATTATCCGGATGATAAACGACAGTAAAAGGGACTAATATGTAGTATATTTAACTACTAAGCAGAATTAGAACATAGATTGAATATCTATCCCAGGTGTTACTGATGGCCTTGGAACCTGCGGCATTGAAGGATAAATGGAGAGTCTTATGCTGACACAGAATACATCCGCCCCTTTGATACTGGTTGTTGAAGACGACGATAACCATGCCGAACTGATGAAGGTATCATTTCAGGATGCTCAGGAAGAGTATCGTCTGGATATTGCCGGTAATCTGCACGAAGCCAGAAAATCCATAGATCGGCAGGCCCCTGACCTGATCCTGACCGATTATCGGCTGCCTGACGGAGAAGGCAGCGAGTTGGTGCAAACCGTGGCCGGAATCTGTCCTGTGGTTCTGTTGACATCACAAGGCAGCGAACAGGTGGCTGTGGATGCCATGAAGGCTGGGGTGCAGGATTATGTTGTAAAAACGTCGGCGGTATTTTCCGGAATGTCGCGCATCGTACAACGCAGCTTGCGTGAATGGGCACTTGTCTGTGAGCATAAACAGGCTGAAGAAGAACGCCAGAGAAAGGAACGCCATTTTCTGCATGTCCAGAAACTGGAGAGCCTTGGGACCATGTCCGGCGGTATTGCCCACGATTTCAACAACTTGCTGCAGGCGGTCCTTGGCAACCTTGAGATGGCCCTGATGAATCTTTCCGGGGATGCCCCGGTTCGCAATTTCATCTGCCAGGCGGTGGCCGCGGCCGAGCGGGCCGCTAAGCTGAGCAGCATGATGCTGGCCTATACCGGCAAGGGGGTTTTTGATATCAAGGAACTGAGCTTGACCCAACTGGTTGAAAAAATTGCCGCCATGCTGGAAACAGCTGTCTCAAAGAATATAACGTTTGATCTGAAGCTCGACCAAGACCTGCCACAGATCATGGCCGACGATGATCAGATTCGGCTGGTTATTGTGAACCTGATCATCAATGCCTCCGAGGCGATCGGTACTGCAAACGGCTCCATAAAGATATCAACCGGGGTACAGGAGTTTGATCTGAAGACCTTGAACTCCAGCAGGCTGGAAGAAAAACTGCAGTCTGGTCGTTATGTCTGGATGGAGGTCAGCGACAACGGCTGCGGTATGGATGCCACGACGCGAAGCAAGCTCTTTGATCCGTTTTTTACCACCAAGTTCACTGGCCGTGGTTTGGGAATGTCGGCGGCGCTGGGTATCATTCGCGGCCACAAGGGAGCAATTCTGGTGGAAAGCAGTCCCGGTGTCGGCACAACCATCAGGGTACTGTTTCCGATTGCAGCGACCTCGTCCCTGTTGTGATCAAGATGACAAAGGAACTTCAATGGCAAGATTGAGTAGCGAAACCCTCCCAACAATTACAGAGTCTGCGGAGCATTATCGCGCCATATTGCAATCAACAGCAGACGGTTTCTGGCGCGTGAACATTGAAGGCATCCTGCTTGATGTTAATGACAGATACACGGAGATGAGCGGATACAGTCGTGACGAACTTCTGGCGATGAACATCGCTCAGGTTGAAGCAAATGAATCAATAGGAGAAATCAAGGAACATATAAAGTCTCTCCGGGAATCCGGTTTTGCCCGCTTTGAAAGCCATCACAAACGCAAGGACGGCAGCATATGGGATGTTGAGGTAAGCACATCATATCTGCCTGTATCCAATGAAGTGGTGGCTTTTCTGAGCGACATCACCTTGCGCAAGCGGGCCGAACAAGCGTTGTCGGAGAGTGAAGCGCGCTACCGGCGCATCACGGAGTGCCTCACGGATTATCAGTATACCGTGCGCGTGGAAAACGGCCGAGCCGTGGAAACAAAACAGAGTCCTGCCTGTGCGATGGTGACAGGGTACACACCGGAGGAATTTGCCGTTGATCCCTATCTATGGATTAATATGGTAGTGCCGGAGGACCGCGAGCTTGTCAGTGCTCAGGTGCAAAAAATCCTGGCAGGCGAGGATATTTTGCCTGTCGAGCATCGCATCATTCGAAAAGACGGAAAGACGCGCTGGATCAGGGACTCTACGATACTTTTTAAAAACGAACAGGGTGTGCTCCAATCATACGATGGTGTGCTCAAGGACATCACCGAACTCAAAATCGCCCAAATAAAATTACTGGAAAGCGAACAGAAATACCGGCAGCTTTTTCAGTCGATGCAGAATGGCTTTGCACTGCATGAGATCATCTGTGATGAACATGGAGTGCCGCGCGACTACCGGTTCCTGGAAGTAAATCCGGCCTTTGAGCGGCTGACCGGACTGAAGGCGGAACAGGTAATCGGGCATAACGTCCGGGAAATATTGCCCGGGACTGAGACATTCTGGATAGAAACCTACGGCAAGGTGGCACTGTCCGGTGAACCGATAAATTTTGAGAACTATTCGGAACAGCTGCAGCGATACTTCGAAGTTACGGCCTATTCCCCCCAGTCGCGCCTGTTTGCAACAATTATCACCGATATCACTGACCGCAAGCACGCGGAAAAGGAACTTCAGAACAAGAACTCCGAAC
>JBGSQD010000235.1:0-46628 GCA_041738275.1 Geobacterales bacterium | reverse complement strand
CCCCCCAAGAACCGCTGCCTGTTCTGCCACAAACTGGTCCAAAAATAAAAAATCAGCAGCCTTAAATCGGCTGCTGATTTTTTAGTCATTATCTCCTGAGATGTTCTTAGTCAGTATAGTTCGTACTTCAGCAACCGGCATTCGATCGCACCGTTGAAAAGCACGAAGCGACGTGAAGCCTTGAGGCCAATGTACTTGGCCAGCTCCAGATTACCGGTCAGAACGAATCCGGTCCAGCCTCGACAACGCTTTTTCATGATATCACCGATCTGGCAGTAAAGTTCCCGCAGATCATCCTCCTCACCCATGCGCATGCCATAGGGCGGATTGATGATCACAACCCCTTTGTCCCCCTCGGGCCGGAAGGCCTCGATTGCCGCATGAAAAAAATGAAGCTGCCCTTCAAACCCAGCCTTGGCAGAATTTTTAGTTGCCAGCACAAGCGCCCGGCTGTCCTGGTCATATCCGGTTATCAAGCCGGTCGGAAGTTTTTTTATGCCGCTTTCGGCCTCTTTCAGTAATCGGTTCCATAAACTGGCGTCAAAATCCTGCCAGCTCTGAAAACCGAAAGATCGTTGCAGCCCTGGCGGCACCCTTGCTGCCAACAGGGCAGCTTCGACAGGGATCGTCCCTGAGCCGCACATGGGATCGATCAGGGGGACAGAACCATCCCACCCGGTCAGGGCGACAATGGCAGCGGCCAGCGTCTCGCGGAGAGGCGCTTCGTTACGCTCCAGCCGGTAGCCGCGGCGGTCAAGTGACTCCCCCGAACTGTCCAGACTGACGGTGCAGACATTCTTGTGCAGATGTACGTTGATACGTACGTCCGGTGCGGCGGTATTGACATTGGGGCGGCTTCCGCACGCTTCGCGGATACGGTCCACAATGGCATCCTTGGTCTTGAGTGCCACAAAACCGGAATGAGTCAGGGCGGAATCACGCAGGGAACAGTCCACCGCCAGGGTCATGCTGGGGGTGATCAGCTCCTGCCAGGCTATTGCATGCACCCCGGCGTAAAGTTCAGCCGGGTTGGCACAGGGAAAAACAGCCATCTGCACCAGCACGCGACTGGCGGTACGAAGCCAGAGATTTGCCCGGTACAGGCCTTCCCGGTCAGTAATAAACGCCACTCCCCCTTTGCCGGCACGTGCTCCACTTATACCCAGCGCTTCCAGTTCGCGTGCGGCTACTTCCTCGGCCCCGCGCGGCACAGCAGCAAAACAGTTCAGGGATACGTCTGGGCTTGCTGCCGGACGTGCCCCGCTTCTCAGAATATGCGTCTTCTCACTCATCAATACCCACCTATTTCCTTTGCCCAGATATCGGCTACCAAGCGCCGCGTCTGTTCCTGTGTACCGCTGTTATCAATCACTATTCTGCCATGACGTTCCTTTTCAGCCAGCGGCATCTGGCTGGAGATTATGCGCTCGGCCTCTTCCCGGCCAATACCGTCCCGCAGCATAAGACGCTCCCGTTGCACATCAGGCCTGACCGTCACGACCCAGATCTCGTCTACCCGGTCACTGGCTCCGGATTCGATCAGCAAGGGCGCCATATAGAAAACCACCCTCTGTCCCTCTGCCGCCAGAGCAGCGATACGTTCCTCTGCCAGGCGTCTGATCTCGGGGTGCAGGATTTCCTCCAGATTTCGTCTTTTATCAGCATCGGCAAACACTACAAGGCCAAGGCGTTTGCGATCCAGCCCACCATCCGGCAGGAGCATGTCAACCCCAAACAGGGCTACGATATGTTCCAGCGCCCTGCTGCCTGGACTGACTGCCTCGCGGGATAGCTTGTCAGCATCGATCACCACAGCCCCCTGCTCCTCAAGGAAACAGGCCACGGCACTCTTGCCGGTGGCAATTCCTCCGGTCAGGCCAATGACACGGACCCCTTTGTGCCTGCTCACTTGGCATCCTTGATTTCAGAATAGGCCCGCTTGAAATTTACATCATAAAACGCCCGGAAACCCGGCAATGACTCGTACTGGGGCAGCGAAAACTGACGTTGGGCCACTTCCGGGGTAAGCCCTTTGCCGATAAGCCTCAGCATTTCGGTCGTAAAGTCCAGGAAGAATGCCTGGAATTTCATGATGCCGGCGCTGTTTGTCACCTCTCCCAGCCCAGGCACGACAGAGCTTGCATCGATATCGGCCAGCAGGCCCAGCGTACTGATCCAGTCGCGAAAGTGGCCGTCACCCATATAGCCGGCCACATTATTGTAGAAAAGATCTGATGTGAACAGCACCCGTTCTTCCGGGAGGTACACAAAGACATCCCCCTCGCTATGACCAAATTCCGTATTACTCATGATTATCAGGGTCTTGCCGCGTTTCAGGGTCAGTCCGCGATCAAAGAACGTCACCTGATTCTTGATCTGACGAAATTCACCCTTCAATGACTGCCAGGTCTGCCCCGATGCGATGATTTCGGCATTTGCCGGCAGGTCAAAATCAATGTAGTTGAAGCCCCGGTGATGATGGGTCAGAATAATGTAGCGGACCTGCAGGGGAGTGATCTTTTTTATGTAATCCAGGATCTCCTTTGTGGTTTCCGGTACAAAATGCGCACCGGCCAGGATGACCTGATAATCCGTAACAACAATCAGGCAGTTGCTGGCTGCCTTACCGCCCGGCTCGGCAAGAGCCGCATACACACCGCCACGGATCTTCTGGAACCTGAAATTGGCACCTTCCGCCAATACAGGCAGCATCAGCATGGCTATGATGACACTTGCAAGCAGATGTTTCATGACATCCTCCGTTGCGTATTGTAGCAAACGAACTGCCGAATTGACAGATTTTTGGCTTGAGTTGCCGGTCATATTAGTGTTAGAGTCATAAGTCTTCTGCCTGGCAGCAGATGTTGGACATGCGGGCGGTTAGCTCAGCTGGATAGAGTACAGGCCTCCGAAGCCTGGGGTCGTGGGTTCGAATCCCATGCCGCCCGCCAATTATAAGCCTCTGGGGACATTTGTCCCCTTTTGTATTTGTGCTGAGCCGGTTTTGCTGGAACCTTGGCTTTCAAGGAGGAATACATGGCAAAAGGGAATTTCGACGTCACCGACCTGATAGCACCCTTGATGCTGCGGATACCGCTTGGTCTGATATTCATGGCCCACGGTTCACAAAAGCTTTTAGGGCTGTTTGGCGGCCAGGGCTTGACTGGAACATTCAAGACCTTTGAAGATAAAATGGGCATCCCCCCCATCTTCACCCTTCTGGCCATTATCGCCGAATTCGGTGGCGGCTTTGGCATTCTGACCGGATTCCTGACCCGACTCTCTGCTGCCGGCATCTCCGCGGTCATGCTGGTAGCCATCTACAAGATTCACTGGGCCAACGGATTTTTTCTTAACATGTACTGCACACCCGGTCACGGCCATGGGATCGAATACAACATCGCCCTGCTGGGTATGGCATTGTATCTGTTGGTCGCCGGCGGCGGCCGCTGGTGCCTGGACCGACTGGTATTCCGGTCGTAGGATAACGCCTGTGTCGCTCAGCACCCGGGTGACAGCAGATTTCCCATAAATGACACCAAGGCGGGCACAGCCCGCCTTTTGATTGCGTGAGGAGCTTTAGCGTGGAAATGTTCAATCAGCAGGAAGTCAACAAACGACGTACCTTTGCCATCATCAGCCATCCGGATGCCGGCAAGACAACCATTACCGAAAAGCTGCTGCTCTTTGGCGGCGCGATCCAGCAGGCAGGCGAAGTGCGGGCCCGCAAGTCATCCC
The DNA here is from genome assembly GCA_041738275.1 of Geobacterales bacterium. Lineage (GTDB taxonomy): Bacteria > Desulfobacterota > Desulfuromonadia > Geobacterales > Pseudopelobacteraceae > JACPFJ01. The sequence continues at coordinate 42,890 of JBGSQD010000235.1, read as the reverse complement.
GCCACGCCACCTCCGACTGGATGGAACTGGAAAAGCAACGCGGCATCTCAGTCACCTCATCGGTAATGAAATTCACCTATGGTGGCTGCGAGATCAACCTGCTGGACACCCCCGGACACAACGATTTTTCAGAAGACACCTACCGTGTCCTGACAGCCGTGGACTCCGTGTTGATGGTGATCGACTCCGTTAAAGGTGTCGAGACCCAGACTCGGAAACTGTTGGAGGTCTGCCGCCTGCGGCACACCCCAATCATGACCTTTATGAACAAGCTTGACCGGGAGGGTCAGGAACCGCTGGACCTGTTGGACGACATAGAAAAGAACCTGAAGATGCAGACAGCGCCTGTCACTTGGCCGGTTGGTATGGGCAAGCGGTTCCGAGGCACATACCACCTTTACACAAAGGAGTTGACCTTCTTCGACGCCGAGGCAGACAACGGCATCGGGGAAATTTTGACGGTTAAAGGTCTGGATGATACGCGACTGGACGAACTGCTGGGCAGCCAGGTGGATGAATTGCGCCATGATGTGGAACTGCTGGAGGGTGCTGCCCACCCCTTTGACCAGGAAGCTTACCTGGCAGGCAAGCAGACTCCGGTTTTTTTCGGCAGCGCCATCAACACCTTCGGCGTACAGCAACTCCTGGACGCCTTTGTCGATCATGCACCGCACCCGCTCCCCCGCGAGACTGTCACACGGGCAGTATCCCCCTATGAAGAACCCTTCAGCGGCTTTACCTTCAAGATTCAGGCAAACATGGACCCGGCCCACCGCGACCGGATCGCCTTCTTCCGCATCTGTTCCGGCAAGTTCACCCGGGGTATGAAGGTCCGCCATGTGCGACTGGGGCGCGATGTGCAGATCGCCAACGCCACCATCTTCATGGCCCAGGACCGCACCAATGTCGAAGAGGCCTGGCCGGGCGACATTATCGGCATCCACAATCACGGCACCATCAAGATCGGCGACACCTTCACCCTTGGCGAAGATCTGAAGTTCACCGGCATTCCCAGTTTTGCGCCGGAACACTTCCGCAAGGTGCGGCTGCTGAACCCGATGAAATCCAAGGCACTGGAAAAGGGCCTGGTACAGCTGGCTGAAGAGGGAGCAACCCAGGTTTTCAAGCCTCTGATGGGAGCCGACTGGGTCATCGGAGCAGTTGGTCTTCTGCAGTTCGAGGTGGTTATGCACCGCCTGGAGCATGAATATGGTGTCAAGGTGGCCTTTGAACCGGTCAGCTACGTTACGGCCCGATGGGTTACAGGTGAAAAGAAAAACATCGAAGAGTTTGAAAAAAAGGAAGCCATGCACGTCTATATTGATGGTGAAGGGAAATTGACCTACATGGCCGGCAGCCAATGGCGTCTGGATAATACGATTGAAAACTGGAAAGGACTGGAGTTCCATGAAACCAGCGAACATAGCTGACAATGCAGACCGGATCCGACTTTAGCAGCAACAGTGAGCGAAGATCATACTCCTTGAGGGCAACCTGGCAGGCGATCCGGAACCGGTCATACTCCCGGTTCCCCGTCATGCTTCCCCAAGCACATCCCATTGCCGCACCGTTCATCCTTTGGCGGCTCAAAAGAACCGGTTACTCAAACTGCCGGGTCGTCTCTAAAAGCGGCGGCCTGCTGGTTTTTGCCGATCGATAACAAAAAAAGGCCCCGGCGGTTTTTAAAACCTCCGGGGCCTGAACTTACCTTCCCATCAATCCGCATCCTATCCGGCAAATTTCGCAATCTCGAACCCGATCTGCCCCAGCGGCAGCACCTCATCGGCCACACCACCGTCAACACAGGCCTTGGGCATACCGTAGATGGTGGATGTGGCTTCGTCCTGAGCAATAGTAACCCCGCCCTTGCTTTTGAGGAGCTGCATCCCTTTGAAACCGTCATTACCCATTCCGGTCAGGATAACCCCAAGCATGGAGCCATTGGTCGCTTCCGCCATGGAAGACATCAGCAGATCAACGGAAGGTATGTACACGTACTGCGGATAGTTACTGGTCGGAACGGTCTTTACAACCACGTTGCTACCCTGACGTACAAGTGTGGTATGCATCCCGCCAGGCGCAATCAAAGCCAGACCCGGTTTAAGGATATCTCCGTCCACTGCCTCGCGGATGGTCATGGAACATTTCGCGTTCAGGCGATCAGCATAGGGTCCGGTAAATGCCTTGGGCATATGGATGCCGACTATGATGCCATAGGGAAAATTGACCGGGATACGCGAGAGCACCTCCTGGAGCGCCACCGGGCCTCCGGTGGATGCGCCTATGCCAACATAATTGATCTTTTTTCCTGCCAACTTACTACTTGCGGACCGCTGCACAGGAGGAGCAGCAAAGGTGCGAACCTGAGGCGTTGCCGCGCGGCTGCCAAAACGGGATCTGACCGCCTCCGTAATTTTGCGAAGCAGTTCTTCTCTGAATATCTTTTGCGCATCAGCGGAATCAGTGACGTTCTTGGGGATATAGTCGATGGCGCCGGCATCCAGCGCCTCAAAGGTTGACTTGGCCCCCTCATTGGTCAGAGTCGAGACCATGATCACCTTGGTAGGTGCCTTGGCCATGATCTGGCGTAAAGCAGCGATGCCATCCATCCGCGGCATCTCAATATCCATGGTGATGACATCAGGTTTGAGGGCAATGGCCTTCTCAACCCCTTCAATGCCATCGGCTGCGGTGCCAACGATATCTATGGAGGGCTCCTTGGACAGGATACTGCGGATAGCCATGCGCATAAAGGAAGAATCGTCTACAATCAGAACGCGTGTTTTACCGGTGGTGGGAAATAACATCGAGGTTCCGCCTATTCCTTGGAATTAAAAATTGAGCTGACGAGTTCCTGTACATCTGGTATTGCGTCGTCCAGTTCGTAGCAGAAACGCTCTACATCCATCTCGGCAAGCCGTGGATATTCCTTTTTGAGGATCTGCCATGCCGGTTCATCGTACAAATTAAAACTGACCCACTCACGACCGCCATAGTCAAGTCCACGGACGCTGCAAAACAGATTGGCAAGATTGACAATGGCACAAAGAACCGGATCAATGGACGCCTCGCCAGGATCGTGATGGTAAGCGATTACCTCGCAGTAGGCATCTGGGAAGTTCCATTTGCGCGCCATGCTGAGGCCAATCTCGCAGTGGCTCGTACCGAACCGCTCTATCTCGGCATCCGCCAGCCTGATCGGCCTGTCCTTAATGCTGTCAAGAACCGCTAGAAACTCCTCACGCATAAAATTACTCAAAAAAACCACGCCGAGATCATGAATAATTCCGCTGATGTAAGCCTTTTCCAGGTCAGGGTAGCCAACTTTAACAGCAATGGCCTTGGATACCATGCCAACGCCGAAGGAATGCTCCCAGAAGGCACTGACATCGAAAGCCCCGGAGTCCGACTCAAAGGCGCTGATAAATGAGGTGGTCAATGCGACTTCACGGATATGCCGCAGGCCGAGATAAACCAATGCGCGCTTGAGGGACGTTATTTCGTGGCTTGGCTTGTAGACCGGCGAATTGAGCATCTTCATGACCCGGGCAGTCATGACCTGATCGGTGAGCATCAGATCTGCCACTTCCTCAACCTGAACATCCGGCTGGTCCAGGAGCTGCAACACCTGGGTAGCAACAACCGGGATGGTAGGCAGATCATCGATCTTTCCCACCAACTTTTCTGCTACTTCTATCAATGCATTCTTATCCATATGTAAGACCTTTCAAACTATTTTTTGTAGGTAAAACCACCGGGGAAATGAACGGTCTTGAATTTGTCGTTAACCCCGTGCAGCGACTCTGACTGGCCGACAAAAAAGTAGCCGTAAGGCTGCAGGTTATTGTAGAAATGCTGTACAACCTTGGATTTGGAGGCGGTATCGAAGTATATCAGCACGTTGGCGCAAAAAATGATGTCAAAGGTCTTCATGAAGATCATTTTGTTGTCATCGTACAGATTGAGTTTGTTGAAGGTGACAAATTTCTTCACCTCAGGGGCAAGAATGAACAGACCATTATCCTCGCGGATATATTTGCGCTTGTAAAGGTCAGGGATATTGCGTACCGAGTAGGCGTTGTAAACCCCTTCCTTGGCCTGGGCAATAACGGTTTCGTTGATATCGGTGCCGACGATCTCAATGATCCAGTCCTTCAGCAGCGTGTTCCGTTTCTCCAGAAGGATCATGGCCAGGGTGTAGGCTTCTTCCCCGGAGGAGGAGGCTGCGCTCCATATGCGCAACTTACGGAAACCCATCTTGTTCTTGGTTTCAACTATCTCCGGCAGGAGTTTGGTCTCCAGGGCGTTCAACTGCGGGACATTGCGGAAGAAGTAGGTCTCGTTGGTAGTAATTTCATCCATCAGAAACTTCAGTTCCTCGTTGCCACGAATTGACTTGAGAAGCTGGTAATACTCCATATGGGTTTTGCTGCCGGTTGCTTCCATCCTGCGCGCGAGGCGGCTCTCCAAAAAGTATTTTTTGGTGGAATGAAAGTACATACCGCAGAGATTATAAATAAAATCCCGCAGCTGTTCGAAGTCTTTATCTGATATTGCCACGCTCTATCCCTTCACTGCATTTAAGTTGCCATGCCTGTTACATCAGCGACCGGAGTTCCCCTCGATACTATCGATAAGTCCCACCGGGTCAACGATCAGGGCGACCTGGCCATCCCCAAGAATAGTCGAGCCGGCAATGCCGGATATGTTTGCCAGATAACTGCCCAGTGACTTGATGGCGACCTCCTGCTGGCCAACCAGTCGCGTCACCACCAACCCCATCCGTTTATCGGCAGCGCCTACAACCACAACATAGCAAAAATCGTTTTTGTCATAACGCTGCTGTACATTGAATATCTTTTGCAACCGCATCAACGGCAACACCATATCTCGCAGCTTGAGAACTTCCTGACCCCCAATCAGGTGAAATTTACGCTGATCAACCCGCAAGGTTTCCAGAACCGAGGAAAGCGGGATTGAATATACTTCGCCTTCAACCTCAACCAGCAGCGACTGGATAATTGCCAGGGTCAATGGCAGGCGCAGGATAAATTCCGATCCCTGGCCTTTCTCGCTCTTGATCTCGATAATTCCGTTAAGCTTCTTGATATTGGTCTTGACCACATCCATACCAACGCCGCGGCCGGAAAGATCGGTAGCCTTTTCCTTGGTGGAAAAACCTGGCAGAAAGATCAAATCGAACATTTCACGCTGGCTCATTGCCGACAACTGTTCCTCGGTCAGCAATCCCTTTTCAACGGCCTTGCGGCCTACCCTGTCGGTATCGATTCCCCGACCGTCATCCTTGATGCTGATAATAATCTGGTTGCCTTCATGAACAGCAGCCAGGATCAAGGTGCCAACCCGGGATTTTCCGGCGGCAATACGTTCATCAGGCGTTTCCAGACCATGGTCCATGGCGTTTCTGATCAGGTGTATAAGGGGATCTCCGATCTCGTCAACAACCGAGCGGTCAAGTTCGGTTTCCTCCCCAAAGATCTGCAGATCAACCTCTTTGCCCAGATCGCGGGCCATGCTGCGAACAATACGCGGAAATTTCTTGAAGACCTTTTCAACCGGAAGCATGCGCATTTTGAGAACCTGCATCTGCAGCTCAGAGGTCACAAAATTCATCCGTTTGGTCAGCTTGCTGAACTCCTCGTTAAAATCGTCCTTATTGACCTCACCCTGCTGAAGATTCTGGTTGATCTGAATCATGCGGTTTCGTTCCAGCACCAGCTCACCAACCTGGTTCATCAGGTCATCAAGCCTCTTGACATCGACACGAACGGTGGTGTTGTCGGAAAGATCTTCGCCCTTCCCATCCGTTGGTTTAGGTGGTGGCGGCGCTGCCTTCTTGGGAACAACTTCCCCGCCGGTTTTCTGCGGAGATGCTGCGGCTGCCTCCTGCACCGGGACAGATGAAGCAGCAGCTTCTGCAACGGGCGGAGAAGAAGCATCCACTGTTTTTGCCTCTGCTGCCTGGTTTTGTTCACCGGATGTCTGTAGTGTGACTCCGCTGTTTTCCGGGGCAACCGCCACAGAAGCCGCCGGCGCCTGAGCGGTCACAGCAGGTTCAGACAGAAAAGGCAGCAATTTGGAAATGGTGCCCTCCGTTTCTCGCTCCTGAATTTCACCCGCCTTGATATCGCTTACCAGCAGTTTGACCAGATCCGTAGCTTCAAGGATAACATCCATGATCTCAGGATTCACCACCAACTCACCCTTGCGGAGCCGATTAAGCACATCTTCGGTTTTATGGGCGACCTTTACCAGCAGGTCAAAGCCGAGAAAACTGGAAGCGCCTTTGATCGTGTGAATCGAACGAAAGATCCGGTTCATCAGTTCGGTATCGTCAGAGGCTTTCTCAAGCGTTATGAGATCGTCATCCAGTTTTTCAAGCAGCTCAGTCGTCTCAGCGAGAAAACCTTCAAGCAGTTCCTGGTCTTCGCAATCAATCGGCGGCATTGCACTCTCCTTAAATAAATCTGGGGGCTACTACCTATAAGGAACCAAAAACTTTTCTTTCATCCAGAGAAAACATCTTCTCCAGATCCAATAACACAAGGAGGCGTTCGGCCTGATTGATTACCCCAGCTATGCACTCCTGGTCGACACCGCTTGCCACTACTGCCGGCGATGGCTGAATCTCGCTGCCGGAAATACGGATAACCTCAGAGACAGCATCCACGATAAATCCCATCAGCTCTCCATCCACATCCATAACCATAATACGGGTCTGTTTATCGTTTTCAGCTTCCATCAGACCGAATTTCTTACGCATAGAGATAATCGGAATGACCTTGCCGCGCAAATTAATTACACCCTCCACATAATGAGGTGTGTTGGGTACACGCGTTACCGTAGGCATGCGAATAATTTCACGGACTTTTAAAACATCGACCCCATACTCTTCCTGATCGAGATTGAAACTGACCAACTGGATCAACTCACTGCGGGAATCATCGGTATTTACCGGTACTAGTGCATTATTCACGGTTTTCCTCCTTCGGTAGGGAGATCACTAAGGACATCACATTAAATATGGCTTCAGCGTGCAAATTTACCATGTACACCATACATTATCAAGCAAGATTGCATTGTTTTATTGTATTTGAATAATCTCATTGTTACCACCATACCCTGTCAACCACGTCAATTATCCTGCATTGAAGCGATCATCCAGATATGTACAATCAGGTCAAGAAAACCCTCAATAATATTTTTGATAAAATGCCTGAACCAACTTCCAACACCCCCATGTCATTTTCTTGACTTTTGTGACAGTTCTCAATATACTGATTTCCGAACGCACGCCAGAATAAAAATCCTTTAACACAACGGCAAACAATGATTACTGACAGCATAATCCTCATTGCAGACAGCGATCACAAGACACGTGATCTGGTATCGGCTTTTTTGACATACCAGGGGTATCGCGTTGTCAGCCATGATAAAAACACACCAATTTTTGACACCATTTGCGGGGAGAACGTCGGAATTGTCATCGCCGAACTGTCCCACCTCCGCTCCATCTCCCCCAACTTCAGCAATCTGGCAAAGAAACTCTCGCCACATCTGATGCTGATCGGCTACGGTGGTAAAGACGATATGGTCCCACATCTGCCTGGCGACGAAAGCTTCTTCTTCCTGCCGAAGCCGCTCAACCTGGATGAGCTGGAAAGCCTAGTCATGCGGGCCTGTGAATCCCAGGCCATGAGAATTCAGGATTCTGCGGCAGATTCTGCCCGCCATCCACACATACTCTGCTCTACCATCATCGGACGATGTACCCCCATGCAGTCGCTGTTCGATATGATCGAGAAGGTTGCCGCATCCAACGCTACCGTCCTGATCCAGGGGGAGTCCGGCACTGGCAAGGAACTTGCAGCACGAGCCATACATCAGTTGAGCAGCCGCAACAGCCGAAATTTTGTTCCGGTCAACTGCGCCGCCATCCCGGACGATCTTTTGGAAAGCGAATTATTCGGCCACATCAAGGGTTCCTTCACCGGTGCCTATGCCAACCGGGCCGGGCGCTTCGAGATGGCTGACAAGGGTACACTCTTTCTGGACGAGATTGGCGACATGAAGGCCAACCTGCAGGTCAAACTCCTGCGGGTGCTTCAAAACAGGGAGTTCGAGCCGGTGGGATCATCCAAATCACAAAAGGTTGATGTACGCATCGTTGCAGCCACCAACAAGAATCTGGAGGAGTTGGTTGCCTCCAGGGATTTCCGCGAAGACCTGTACTACCGTCTGTCTGTTATCCCGATCACCATCCCGCCATTGCGGGAACGGCGGGAAGACATTCCGCTGCTGATCCATAACTTTTTGACACGTTTCAATAACGACAGGAAGCATGCCGTAAAGGGTTTTTCCCGTGATGTTCTTGACATCCTCTGCAACTACAATTGGCCCGGAAATGTCCGGGAACTTGAGAATCTGGTAGAGCGTATGGTGACTCTCAAGGATAGCGGGTTCATATCTCCCGATGATCTGCCCGAAAAATACCTTGCCGCCCGGACTCAGGTTCAGGTGCCAGCATTACCGGCGGAGGATGTACTTCCGGAAGGGGGCATCTGCCTCAATACCGCCGTTGACGAGTTTGAAAACAACCTGATCATGCAGGCCCTGACACGAACAAAAGGTAACAAGAAAGAGGCCGCCTCGCTTCTGAACCTCAAGCGGACCACCCTGATCGAGAAGCTCAAAAAGAAGAACCTGATCTACTGCGAGGACTCATGACCAACGGCATCAGCGAACAGCTGTCGCTACTCGCATCACTTGTGGCAAAAAAGAGTCGTGAGTCGACAGCAAACAACCTCGGAACAAAGACCAATGACATCTTTGCCGGCAAACTTGACCTCATTCTGGCAAATGATACCCAGGGTTCGCAGACAAATTTGACCAGGTCACACTCCCTGGCAGAAGTCCTCAATCTCCAGATGCTCCACACGACTTTGTCCCTTGCCGGGGATGCAACAGACGAAACACCCGGTTCGCAGTTGTTCAATCGCCAGTCAGCCACTATTCAAGCACTGGTAAAGGCCTACAGCGCCAACCAGCCAGATGCCGGCAGCCTGCCGGAACAGCCGACCGGCGCAGTCACGCAACTCCAGGAGCTATCCGAGTCAGATCCGATAACCGCAACTCAACTCACAACTGCAGAAAAGGGAAGCCAGTGGCTCGACCCGATCATTGCCAAGGCTTCCAAACGCTATGGTGTTGAAATGGGTCTGATCAAGGCAGTCATCAAGGCGGAGAGCAATTTCAATCCCAACGCGGTTTCCTCAGCCGGGGCACAGGGCCTCATGCAGCTCATGCCCGGCACGGCACGAGCCCTTGGTGTCAACGACTCCTTCGATCCGGAGCAGAATGTCATGGCCGGCACCAGGTTTCTGCGCGACCTCCTCAATCGCTACAACGGCAAACTTGACTCCGCTCTGGCCGCCTACAACTGGGGGCCGGGGAACGTGGACAAACGCCCTGACCACCTGCCCCGCGAGACAAGAGATTATCTGGCACGGGTCAAACAGCTGTATAGCTCCTATACGGCCTGACCAGAAAAAAACATCCCGCCTTTCCCAACGCTTTCCCGCTTGCATCTCACCATCCGTGCGTGCAATAATTCCTCTTATTTTCTTTTTTGCACCTATTCCAGAGGACCAACATGGCACCACTTTACATCATCGGCACCGGGCCCGGCGCACTCACGCACCTGACGGCCGCTGCACAGCAGGCACTGGCTGAATCGAGCGTCATCATTGGTTTCAGCAGCTATATCGAGCTGATCAGGCCGCTCCTGACAGGCAAGGAGATTGTCTCGACCGGTATGATGCAGGAGGTGGAGCGCTGCCGCGATGCCATCCGCAGGGCTCAGGCAGGCGAAGCTGTAGCCCTGGTATCAGGGGGGGATGCCGGCATCTACGGCATGGCCGGGCTGGTGCTGGAGCTGTTGGAGAACGACCCCGCAGCGGACAGCAGTGTCCAGCCTCCCGATATCCGCGTCATACCCGGCATATCGGCCATCCAGGCCGCCGCGTCCGTGCTGGGCGCTCCGCTCATGCATGACTTTGCCGTTATCTCCCTCTCTGACCTGCTCACCCCTTGGAATCTGATCAAAACCAGGCTTGAGGCTGCGGCCCGGGCTGATTTTGTGATCGTCATCTTTAATCCGCGCAGCAAAACCAGGATCACCCAGATCCAGGAAGCACAACGAATCATATTGACCGCACGACCTGGGCAAACCCCGGCCGGCATAGTCCGTAACACCTGCCGCGAGGGTGAGGACATCACCGTCACCACCCTGGGTGATCTGTTGACCCATGAGATCGATATGTCCAGCATCGTCTTCATTGGTAATTCCAGCAGTTTTGTGGACCGCCAGGGGCGGATGGTCACCCCACGCGGTTACGCCAGCAAACTGGGGAACGATATCGCTCCTACCCAAACTCACGAAGGACCGCTTGCCCAGGCAGGTGCCGTCATGTTTTGCGGGACCGCTTCGGATGTTGGCAAGTCCGTGATCACCGCCGGTTTTTGCCGCTGTCTTGCCAAACGCAGCATCATGGTAGCCCCCTTCAAGTCCCAGAACATGTCGCTAAACTCCTTTGTTACACCGGAAGGGGGAGAGATCGGCCGCGCCCAGGCCACACAAGCGTTGGCTTGTGACATCAGCCCTCACACCGACATGAACCCCATACTGCTCAAGCCCAACTCCGATACCGGCAGCCAGATAGTCGTCCAGGGCAAGCCGGTGGGCAACATGAATGTGGCGGAATACGATGCCTACAAACCGATCGTTTTTCCCAAGGTTCGCGAAAGTTTCGAACGTCTTCGGGATGCCTACGAGTTTATCGTTATCGAAGGGGCCGGCAGCATTGCCGAGATCAATCTCAGGCACAACGATATTGCCAACCTGAAGGTCGCACTGATGGCTCGCTGTCCGGTTATCCTGATCGCCGACATAGACCGCGGAGGGGTCTTTGCCCAGATTGTCGGGACTATCGACCTGCTGGAACCCCAGGAGCGACCCTACATCAAAGGGGTGATCATCAATAAGTTTCGCGGCGATGCGACCATTCTTTCCCCAGGCATCGATTTTATCCAGGAACGGACCGGCGTGCCGGTGCTTGGAGTGCTGCCATGGCTGCCCGACCTGAGTCTGCCGGCCGAAGACAGCGTCATGCTGGGGCACCAACCCAAAGTGGTCAATATCCTCGCCAACCAGAAACGTATTCACATCGGCGTGCTCAAGCTGCCGCGCATCTCCAACTTCACCGACTTTGATTCACTACAGGCAGAACCCGATGTCCTGCTGTCCTATATCGAAATGCCGGGACAGATTGACGGCCTGGACGTCATCATCATACCTGGCAGCAAGTCCACGATTGCCGACCTATTCTTCCTGATGGAACGAGGACTGTATGATGCCATCCTGGGCTTCAAAGGCCGTATCATCGGCATCTGCGGCGGCTACCAGATGCTCGGGCTGCGGGTACTGGATCCCGGGGCTGTTGAATCACAAATTACAGAGGCCACCGGACTCGGACTCCTGCCGGTAGAAACCGAATTACTGCTTGAGAAAGAGACCCATCAGGCCCTGGCCTATCTGGAAGAATCCGGGCATGTGATAGCTCCGGACTGCAATGGGGTTCTAAGCGGCTACGAAATCCACATGGGCCTTACAACCCACGTGACCACGCCGCGGCCATTCTCACGCATATTCCGCAGGGGCGAGATATCGGTGAATATTGAAGACGGTTCTGTTTCAAGCGACGGCAGGGTTTTCGGCACCTACCTGCACGGCATTTTCGATAATGCCCGCTTCCGCGAGATCTATCTCAACGGCATCCGCCTGCAAAAGGGGATGCTGCTGCGAAGGGGCGCTCAGAAAAAAGCCCAGGATGACCCCTACGACCGCCTGGCCAGCCACATGGAGCAGCATCTGGATATGAAACAGATCCTTGCCATCTGCGGAATAGGTAATGATCACTCCTGATCCGAGCGTCATCGCATTGGCGCTGATGCTTGACCTGGCACTGGGTGACCCCCGCTGGCTGCCTCATCCGGTGGTGCTGATTGGCCGCCTGATTACCAAGCTGGAGAAGTTCTTGCGCAACTCCATGCACCATGAGCGGTTTGCAGGGGTTCTGCTTCTGATGGTAACCGTCGGCTGCACGATGACAACCACCTGGCTGCTGCTGCGGCTCAGCGCGGGTCTACATCCACTGGCGGGATTCCTGGTTGCAGTTCTGGTGTCTTTCACCTGCCTGGCTGCCCGCTCTTTGCATGGTGAGTCAGCCCTTGTGGCAAAGGCGCTGATGGCCGGCGACATTGACACAGCACGACACAATCTGTCGTATATTGTCGGCCGTGACACCGGCAATCTCAACGAAGCGGAGATATGGCGCGCCTTGGTGGAGACCGTGGCAGAGAACACCGCTGACGGCATCATTGCCCCGCTCTTCTGGCTGATGCTGGGTGGGCCGGTTGCCGGCATGGCCTTCAAGGCGGTCAGCACACTGGACTCCATGGTGGGCTACAAAAACAGTCGTTACCTGCGTCTCGGCTGGGCTTCGGCGCGTATGGACGACCTGATGAATTATATCCCTGCCCGCCTGACCTCCCTGCTGCTGGTCATCAGCGCCCCCCTGGCAGGACTGTCCCTGCCGGGAGCACTGCGAATCACCCTGCGGGACCGGTTGAAGCACCCCTCCCCCAACAGCGGCCATCCCGAGGCAGCCGCAGCCGGCGCCCTGGGAGTGAGACTGGGAGGACCAGCATATTATGGCGGCCAGCCTTCAATGAAGCAGTACATCGGCGACCCTCTCACCATACTTGATGAAAAAGCATATCAGGGCATGCTCAGACTCATGTATATCGCAACGCTGATCATGGCCGCGGCCAGCGTTGCCACAGCAGCAGCTTTTTCCAACCTAATAAAGGTATAACATTTCCATGTCCTACATCTACGATCACGGCGGCAACGCCTTTAGTGCCGCTCGCCATCTGGGAGTAAGGCCGGACGAGATCATCGACTTCTCGGCCAGCATCAATCCCCTGGGAATGTCCCCGCAGGTAAAGAAAGCCATCATCTGCGCGCTGGACAGTCTCGCCCATTATCCCGACAGCAGCCACCATGACTTGAGACAGGCACTGGCGCAATTCCACAATCTGTCGCCGGCCAATTTTGCCCTCGCCAATGGATCCACCGAGCTGATCTACAATCTGCCGGCCCTGCTGCCCGGCAATAAGGCCCTGGTCATCTCGCCCTCTTTCAGCGAATACGTCCGGGCATTGAGTCAGCACCAGTGGGAGATCCGGCATTTTATCCTTTCCCCGGACAGCAATTTCTCCATCGACACCGGCAAGCTGGAGCGCGTCCTGGCAGGCGGCATAGATGCGCTCTATCTCTGTAACCCCGGAAATCCCAACGGCACGCTACACCCGCAACAGGTGATCGAAAGGATCTACACCCTTTGCCGCGCTTCAGGCACGTTCCTGGTGCTGGATGAGGCCTTCATGGATTTTTGTGAGGATGCCTCGGCAAAGCAGTTTGTCGTTAACAGCGACCATGCAGTCGTGTTGCGCTCCATGACCAAGTTTTTCGGCATCCCCGGCCTGCGCCTCGGCTACGCCATCTGCAATCCCAATCTGGCCGGGCAGCTGGATGCCATGGGAGGTCCATGGAGCGTCAACACCCTGGCCCAGGTCGCCGGAGTGGCGGCCCTGCAGGACAGCACGCACAACCTACAGACCATAAATCTTATAAGTCAGGAGCGGCGCAACCTGCAGGAAAGACTGGAGCGGTTTTCACAATTAAAGGTCTACCCTTCCGATGTCAATTATCTGCTGATTGAAATAAAAGCAGGCATGACCGCCAGGGAGCTGCGAGACCGATTACTGCCTCATTGCATACTGATCCGTGATTGCAGCAGCTTCATGGGGTTGTCAGGGAATTTTTTCCGGGTTGCGGTGCGTACTCGACAGGAAAACAACCGGCTTTTGGAGTGTTTAGAGGGGGTATTAGTCTGAAAAAAGCTGTTGATCATGCAAAACGCAGTGTTCGCCAATAAAATCAAAATCATACCAAAGACAATCGAGCCGATCAAGGCTTTGCTATACTTCCAGGTTCATCTCCGCCTGATACAGCCGCCCTTCCTCCCGCGAGAACGGGATAGTCACCAATCGCAGCCCTGAAAGTTCCACAGAAAATGATTCCAGAAAGTCCGGATTGCTCCGGCGACCTTCCACAAGTGCTGCCAGTACAATCAACTCTGCCAGTTGCGGCACATCTATCTCCCGAAGGGTAACTGCTTCAAATCGTTGGCCGCTATTCGCAGATTCACTGAAGCGGGGAAACCTGACCGTCATGTTTCTGCCAAGCCTGATTGCCTGTTGCGGCGGAAGGAAAAAAGCGGGCACGTACAGTTCCGGTGGCAACTTGGCGCGTTCTCCCGGAGGTTTTACTGAACCGCACAGGGCCATAAAACTGACTGTATCAGCAATTACTCCATCCTGGCACGCGATCCTGAAGCCGGCGCTCCAGAACGGCAGCCTGATATCGCCGGTTCCCGACAGACTGAAAACCTTTTTCGGTGCAATTTGCCCCTGCACCATCTCCCAGGCATCGCCGCAACCGTTGCATTGATAAACAACCTGCTCTTTCCGGGCCGTCATCCTCAAGCTGCATCTGCCGCAGATCAGCGGCACAGCCTTGATTGCCGCATCAACCACGCTGCACCCCCGCTACCCGTTCCGGCATTCCGGCAAACAGCCTGATGATCGCTGCAATATCCAGAGACCCTGACCGGCGCTTCAGGAGATAAACCACCAGAATCGTTGCTGCCACCCCAGCTGCCGGCATTGTAGTCCACCCCAGTACGAGCAGGGCGAGCATTGCCAAAGGCAGGAATGGTTCATGCTGGTTGCCCCCTGGAAAACGGCACCTTATGACTTCACCGTTGACAGCATCGACCATCACCGGATAAACACGCCCCTCCCGGCTGAAATGCAGGTTCCAGATGGGGTAGTACATCAGGGAAAGCCATTCAGACGAGATACGAACGCGTGATTTCCTCCGGACAGTCCCCTCCGCATCCGCACTGTCTCGCGTCATGGCAAGCGCTTCCTGGCGGGCCTGAGCTACCCCCTTCAGCGGATCAATTACCGACCCGCGTGCGGCAGCAGCCGGATAATCCATGGGCTCGCACTGCAGCACATCACCTGCCAGACCCACCCGAACCATGCCAAATGATGCATAATCACCGGCAGGAGAGTTAAAGTTCAGCGGTTTGGCAATAAGGGAAAATACACGCTCATTCGGTCCTTTTATGCGACGCGTGTAGCGGGTGCCATTTTCGTCGTAGTCGATCTCTTCCTTGAAGGTTTCTTTCTCGCACCATTGCCACCCCATGGCCATACCCCTGATCCTCCAGAAAGGCAGGAACAGCAAACGACCTCCGTTAAAACTGAAGGATGCGGCAAAATCCTGCCCCCCACCTTGGGCGGCAAGCAGCTTTCGCAATGATGTACGCGCCGCCTTTAGATCGATCCGCTCCGGGATTACCAGGCGGTGAACACCCCGATCCCCGACGATCACCGAGGTAACTCCACAGAAGCGGCACAATGAGCTGCCATCACCTTCGGCAAATTCGAACGGTCCGCCACACTGCGGGCATTTAAAGACGATCGTCGCCATCAGCCCCTCCCGAATCCGGATCGTTCCAGCGCCCAGGCCGCCAGCAGTATCACGACCAACATGCCGAGCCTCCAGACGATGTTCGGAGCAAGAAAACCGGCTGTCAGCAGGGCCGTCAGATAAACAGCAAGAAATGTCAACCTCGGCCAGGGGATGCGCAGGCCTCCCTCTTGCGGCAGCCTGTTGGCATGTATCTGCCAGGTGCAGCCGGAAACGGTGGCTTGGTATTTTTCTGCGGCAACCTCATAATTGATAAGGTAGAGCGGGATCTGCAGCAGTCGCAGGCGTTTCAGTTCAATGGTTTCGGGAAATGCCTGTTGCGGATCTGTTACCGAGGGGGAAAGGGAAGGGTCATTTTTGGCAAACTCCAGATCACCGGCAGGCGGTGAGGAAGGGGACGGGAAGTTTTCCGGCAAAGGTGCCCCAGCCTTGAATAGCGTGCCGCCATCTGCCTTGTCGGCAAGCCAGAAAGGATGGTACGCAAACGCAATCTCGCCGCGCCGGGAAGGTATGCAAAAGCCCTCTGCATCAAGGAAGCCAAGCAGCGCGCCCCAGGCAAGCGACTCATCAGGTTCATGCCGGAAATACTGCTCTGAGATACTACGACCGTGGTAGACACGAAACACAGCACTGCACTGGCTGCAGGTGTGAAAGGTGGTTTCGGTCAGAAGATCAGCCCTGAATCCGCATTGTGGACACTTGGCAGTCATTGGTAGCAGCCCCTTACAAAAAAAGGGGAAACCTGCTGAAGGCATCCCCATTTTTGATCATTCTCTCCGCCCTGCCGTAAGCTTAAAGGACCTCCGGCGAGTTCCTTAACAGGTGGGCAACCATATACCGCTTCAGGCAATTCCCGCGCAATGGGGCAGCTCACCACGGTAGTAACAGTCGCCCGTTCTTTGTTTATTCCGCCCGGGCACAACAACCAGCGAACAGGGCAGAGAGAACGTATTGCTGTAATATTATTACTCTACTGCAACCCTGAATACAAGCGATTTTGTATACGGAATCACACGTAACCAAGAAAACCGGTCAGCCGCCGAACTTCGTCCATCAAATGTTCGAAACCCTGGAAGGTCAGTGACTGCGGACCGTCGGAAAGCGCCTTCTCCGGCTCCGGGTGAACCTCGACCAGGACGCCATGGGCGCCCGCCACCAACGCGGCCAGGGTCATGGGCGGCACCAGGCTGCGTTTGCCGGTGGCATGGGATGGATCGACCATGATCGGCAGGTGAGACATCTCCTTGATCAAAGGTGCCACGGCAAGGTCAAGGGTATTACGGGTAGCGGTTTCATAGGTGCGGATACCCCGTTCACACAGGATAACCTGATCGTTCCCCTCTGCCAGAATATACTCGGCTGCCGCCAGGAATTCCTCGATTGTGGCGCTCATACCGCGCTTGAGCAATACCGGCTTACGGATCCTGCCCACTTCCTTCAGCAAGTCGAAGTTCTGCATATTGCGGGCCCCGATCTGCAGCAGGTCGGCATACTCAGCCACCAGTCCGACGTTGTCCGGGCTCATGACCTCGGTTACGATCGGTAGCCCGCTTTCTTTGCCGGCTTTTGCCAGCAGCTTCAAGCCTTCTTCACGCATCCCCTGAAACGTATGTGGACCGGTCCTCGGCTTGAAGGCGCCTCCCCGCAGCATATCAGCGCCGCATTTTTTTACAAAGAGCGCGGTCTTGATGATCTGCTCCTCGCTCTCCACTGCGCACGGGCCGCCCACGACTACCGGGCGGCAACCCTGACCTACCTTGACCCCGGCCACGTCAACAATCGTATCCTCGGGATGAAAATCACGCGACACAAGCTTGTAGGGTTTGGAGACATGGATCACACGCTGTACTCCTGACATTTCCAGTATTTTACTGTCATCCACATAGCCGTGG
This sequence comes from Geobacterales bacterium, assembly GCA_041738275.1. Classification (GTDB taxonomy): domain Bacteria; phylum Desulfobacterota; class Desulfuromonadia; order Geobacterales; family Pseudopelobacteraceae; genus JACPFJ01. The sequence goes on along the minus strand of JBGSQD010000235.1, from coordinate 25,292 downwards.
TTGCCCAGTACGCCGATGGCGGTACGCTCACTCCCCGGAATCGGTTCCGCTCTAAAGCCCATATCCTTCACGACTTCGGCAATAGCATCAACATCCGCCTTGGTGGCATTGTGGTTCATAACGATCAGCATGTCTGTTTCTCCCGTCTATTCGTGCCGCTCACACAGCTTCTGCAGCTTGTCCATCTGGTGGATCACAACCCTGTTGCCCTGTACCTCGATGATGCCTTCTTCTTTCAGTTTTCGCAAGGTACGCGAAATGGTTTCACTTGCCGTACCAAGCCGGGAAGCCAGCTCACCCTTCTTGATACCGAGATCGACATACGTTATCCCGGCGTAGCTGGTCGATTTTTCATCGGCCCGCCTGATCAGGAAAGACGCCAGCCGGGATGTTACATCGGCAAAGGAAAGCTCCTCGATCTGGCGGGCAAAACGCCGCAGCATAAGCGACAACGATACCACCAGATTCAGGGCAAACCCGGGGTTCCTGCCCATCAGTTCCAGGAACCCTTCCCGCGGCAGATAAAGCACTTCGCCGCTTTCCATGGCACGCGCCTCAGCCGGATACCTGCCGTCACCGAAAAAGGCCGCTTCGGCAAAGGTTTCTCGCGGCTGGACAAAATGCAGCACCTTTTCACGGCCATCGTGGGACATGCGGCACAGCTTGATGCTGCCGGAAAGCAACAGGTAGAAACCTGTGGCCTCATCCCCTTCGCAGAAAAGAGTTTCCCCCTTGCGGAAGACGCGCTTGACAGTGATGGTGGCCAGTTCAGCCAGGTCAGCATCATTCAGGCCGGAAAAAAGCAGCGGTTTTTTGAGTTGTTCGATCAGGTCCATGTTATTTTTTCAAAAATGTTCTGATCTTCTCGACCACCTGTGGAACCGTGAAGCCGAACTGCTCCGCCAGTACCTTGTCCGGGGCCGATGCGCCGAAGTGTTCAATACCGATAAACAGGCCGTCACAGCCGATCAAGCGGCCCCAGGATTCGCCGCGACCTGCCTCAAAGGCAACACGGGGCACTCCGACGGGGAGAACGTGGCTGCGGTACTCCTGCGACTGTGCCATGAAGGATTCAAGGCATGGTATGGATACGACCCGGCTTTTGATCCCATCTGCGGCAAGCTTTGCTGCTGCTCCAACCGCCACATGGACCTCGGAACCAGTGGCCATGACCACGACATCCGGTTTCCCGGAGGATGTGGAAACAACATAGCCGCCTTTACGGATATCGTCATTGCTTGCGGTACCGCGGTCAATGACCGGCAGCTTCTGGCGGGTCAGAATCAGAGCGGTCGGGCCGTCTTTTTTCTCCAAGGCAACCTGCCAGGCTAAAGCGGTCTCCAGGCCATCGGCCGGGCGGATCACCTGCAGGTCGGGAATCAGGCGCAACGAGGCCACATGCTCGATCGGCTGATGGGTTGGTCCATCCTCACCGACGAAGAACGAATCATGGGTAAAAATATAGATGGCCTGCTGCTTCATAAGGGCTGACAAGCGAATCGCCGGGCGGCAGTAGTCGGAGAAGACCAGGAAAGTTGCACCGTAAGGGATGAAACAGCCATACAGGGACATACCGTTCAGAAGCGCTCCCATGGCATGTTCGCGGATACCGAAATGGAGATTGCGGCCGCCGAATTCACCGGTCTGAATGGCGGCAGCGCCCTTGATGTCGCTGTTGTTGGATGGCGCAAGGTCAGCCGAGCCGCCGACCAGCGACGGCAACAGGCTAGCAGCCTTCTGCAGTACCGTTCCGGAAAGAGCTCGGGTGGCGCCATCCTTGCCATCCACGGCTGCTATTAACTGTGCGGCAAGATCTGTTGGCAGACGCTTATGCCACATTTCATCCCACAGTTGAGCCTTTTCCGGATTGGCGGCATGCCAGGTCTCGAATTTGCGCTGCCATGACGCATACTTGAGTTTTTTAGCCTCTACCTGGGCATTGCAGATATCGCGGACTTCCTGAGGAATTTCAAACGCTTCATGCTGCCATCCCAGGTTGGCACGGGTGGCGGCAATCTCTTCAGCGCCAAGAGGGGAGCCGTGCGCACCGGAAGAGCCCTGGCACTTGGGGCTGCCGAAAGCGATATGCGTGGTGGCAATAATCAGGGACGGCTTGTCGGTTTCAGCCTTGGCTGCAGCAATCGCAGTTGTAATCTGGTTATAATCATGGCCATCGATCTTCAGAACGTGCCAGCCGGCGGCAATAAAACGCCCCTCAACATCCTCAGACCAGGCCAGATCGGTTTTACCTTCGATGGTTATGCTGTTGCTATCGTAAATGTAGACCAGATTGCCGAGCTTGAGGTGGCCGGCCAGAGCAGCGGCTTCGTAGCTGATCCCTTCCTGCAGGCAGCCATCACCCATCAGGGCATAGATTGTATGGTCAATCGGCTTGAAATCGACGGTATTGAAACGTTCTGCCGCCATCTTTGCAGCTATGCCCATCCCGACGCCGTTGGCAAAACCCTGACCCAATGGCCCGGAGGTAACCTCGACTCCGACGGTATGGCCGAATTCGGGGTGGCCCGGTGTTTTACTGCCCCACTGGCGGAAGTTCTTCAGTTCTTCCAGCGGCAGATCATAGCCGAACAGGTGCAGCAGCGAGTACAGCAGCATAGAGCCGTGGCCGGCCGAGAGGACGAAACGGTCGCGATTTGGCCAGTTGGGATCAGCAGGGTTGAAGTTGAGATAATTACCCCACAGGGCAAAGGCGCAGTCCGCCGCCCCCATGGGAAGACCGGGGTGACCGGAGTTGGCCTTTTCAACAGCATCGACGGCGAGGAAACGAATGGCATCGGCACAAAGCCGTGCCTGGGGTGATGGAATGAGTGACGGCTGCATTACTGCTCCTTTCGGATGTTCATATAAAGTGGTTAAAACCAGGTGTTTGAAGATTATAGGGGGTGCCGTCGGACTGGAGAACCTTCACGCCGGACAGGTTTGTCACTATACCAACAGGCGTGGCCTCAATGCCACATTTTTTCATGATTTGAGCAATTTTTTCACGATGGCCGGGAAGAGCGGTGAAGCAAAGCTCGTAATCCTCGCCGCCGGCAAGGGCCAGTTGGTGCGGGAATGCGGGCAGGCCGCGCGTGGCTGCCCGGAAGGCGCTGGACGTCGGCAGGGCATCCAGATGAAGTGTGCCTCCCACACCGGACAGCTCGGCAATATGGCCGAAATCCGCCAGCAGGCCGTCACTGATATCGATCATGGCAGAAACCAGTCCGGACTCCGCCAGCATGAGCCCTGCACTTGTGCGGGGCGTCGGGTCGAGCAGGCGGGAGATCAGGAGATCACTCCCTTCGACTCCGCTCAGGGAACACGTAGTCTGTATGTCGGAGTTTGGTGGCTGAGCGGAGTCGAAGCCACGTTCCAGTATGGACAATGCCAATGCCGCATCGCCAAGGGCACCGGTAACCCAGATATCATCGCCTGGGCAAGCCCCGGAACGGCGCACAATCAGATCAGGCTGTTGTTCGGCCATGATCGTGACGGAAACGACCAGGCCGCCCTGCGAGGCGCAGGTGTCGCCGCCGATGAGGGCAACGCCATGCTCGGCAGCCATGGCGAGGAAACCGCGGGTGAATTCGTCGAGAAGTTCGAGGGAACAGTCAGCAGGGATGGCAAGGGAAAGCAGGGCCCAGCGGGGAACAGCGCCCATGGCGGCGATGTCGGAGATACTGACCGCCAGGGACTTGCGTCCCAGGCGGTATGGATCATGCCAATCGAGGCGAAAGTGCACCCCTTCCAGCAGCATATCGGTGGAGGTCAAAAGCTGCATGCCAGGTGTGAGTGCGGTCACGGCGGCATCGTCGCCGATGCCGGTGATCACGCCTTTAACCGGGGATACTTCTGCGGCAATGCGGGAAATTAGCCCAAACTCACCCAGATCACCAAGTTTCACACCCGGGCCTCTGCTGGTGAACCCTTTGGTTTTCCGGAAGTTTGGACAGCAGAACGCTTAGCAGGGTCTTTCGGCACAGGGAGCGGATATTTCTCCAGCGCCAGCTTGAGCACCTCGTCGACCATCTGTACCGGAACGATCTTGACCTTCTTGAGAATCTCAGCCGGGATATCCTCCAGATCCTTCTTGTTCTGGAAGGGGATGATGACTGTCTTCATCTCGGAGCGGACCGCAGCCAGGATCTTCTCCTTAAGCCCGCCGATGGGCAATACCTTGCCCCGCAGGGTGATCTCGCCGGTCATGGCCACATCCTTTCTTACCGGGATTCGGCTGATGACGGAGACCAGCGCCGTGGCCATGGCCACGCCTGCCGAAGGGCCGTCCTTGGGGATCGCACCGGCCGGTACATGCACGTGGATCTCGTGCTCCTGGAAAAATTCCGGTTTGACATACAGTTCGTCGGCATGGGCACGGATATAGGAATGGGCAGCCTGGACCGACTCCTTCATCACATCACCCAACTGCCCGGTCAGGGTCAGACCGGCCTTGCCACTCATCAGGGTAGCTTCGATGTGCAGGATCTCTCCCCCCACCGGCGTCCAGGCCAGACCGTTCACCACGCCGATCTCGTTGTGTTCCAGGTCTTCTTCCCGCAGGTATTTTGCCCCCCCCAGGAAGGTATGCAAACTCTTGGCAGTAACCTTGACGATCCGCTTCGACCCCTCTGCCACCTTGCGGGCCACCTTGCGGCAGACCGTGCCGATCTCCCGTTCCAGATTGCGCAATCCTGCCTCGCGGGTGTACTTGGCAATGATTTCGCGGATGGCATCATCCTCGAAACTTATATGTTTAGCCTTGAGCCCGTTCTCCTTCATCTGCCTGGGCACCAGGAATCTCAGCGCGATCTCGAGTTTTTCCTCTTCGGTGTAGCCGGAGAGATTGATCACCTCCATGCGGTCGCGCAGGGCCGACGGCACCGGGTCAATCTGGTTGGCCGTAGCGATGAACATGACGTTGGAAAGGTTGAAGGGCTGGTTGATGTAGTGGTCGGAGAATGAGTGATTCTGCTCCGGATCAAGAACCTCCAGCAGGGCAGAAGAAGGATCGCCCTTGTAGTCGTAGCCCAGTTTATCCAGCTCATCCAGCATGAAAACCGGGTTGTTGGTGCCGGCCTGTTTCATCCCCTGGATGATGCGGCCCGGCAGAGCACCGATATAGGTACGGCGATGTCCGCGGATCTCGGCCTCGTCCCTTACACCTCCCAGGGATATGCGTACGAACTTGCGGCCCATGGCGCGGGCAATGGACTTGCCCAGCGAGGTCTTGCCGACGCCGGGAGGACCGACAAAGCAGAGGATCGGGCCCTTCATCTTCTTCTTCAGCTTGCGCACCGAAAGGAATTCCAGGATGCGCTCCTTGATCTTGTCCAGATAAAAGTGGTCGTCGTTGAGAATCTTCTCGGCCCGGCTGATATCCAGGCTGTCACGACTGGTCTTGCTCCAGGGGATCTCCACCAGCCAATCCAGATAGGTACGGATAATTCCGGCCTCGCCGGCGTCCGGGTGCATGTTTTCCAGGCGTCCCAGCTGTTTGAAGGCCTCTTTCTTGACCCCTTCCGGCATCTTGGCGTCTTCAATGGCCTTGCGAATCTCGACCATCTCTTCTTTTCCCTCACCATCGCCCAGCTCCTGCTGAATAGCCCGCAGCTGCTCCCGCAGGTAGTATTCCCGCTGGTTTTTGCCCATCTCCTCGCGGGCAACGCTCTGGATCTTGGCCTGGACGCTAAGCAGCTCGACCTCCCGGTTAAGAAAATCGTTAACCTTGGTCAGGCGGGTCACAGGGTCAACCATCTCCAGCAACTGCTGGGCATCGGCAACCTTAAGCCCCAGGTTGCTTGCTATCAGGTCGGCCATGCTGCCCGGATCCAGGATATTTTCCAGTATGACCATAACCTCGGGAGAGATCTGTTTGCCCAGCTCGATCACCTTGGCCAGCTGCTCCCGCACGGTGCGAATCAGCGCCTCGGTCTCCAGGGAAATATCCACCAACGGGGTATCCGTCATCCGCTCGACGCGCACCGTATAGAATGGCTTTTCGGAGGTGTATTCCGTGATACGCGCCTTGGTCAGACCCTGTACCAGAATCTTGACCCTGCCGTCAGGCAGCTTGAGCATGCGCATGATCATGGCAACCGTACCGATGTTGTAGATCTTGTCAGGCGGCGGGTCTTCCTCGCTGATCTCGTGCTGGGTTGCCAGCAGGATCATGCGGTCGCCGGCCAATGCGCTGTCAACCGCCTTGACCGACATTTCCCTGCCGACAAAAAGCGGGATAATCATGAAGGGGTAGACAACCACGTCACGTACCGGCAGAAGCGGCATAATTTCGGGAATCTTCAGTTCTTCCGATTCCGGCTTTTCTGTATTTTTTTCCGTGTCACTCAATCGTAATCTCCTTTATGGGTACCTGCCGCTCATCTGATTTGGGACATACTACCCGTAGTACGCCCAACCGGTATTCCGCGGTGATAGAACAGGGGTCGATATTACCCGGGATATGCACGGCATGATGGAATCGACCGAAATGCCGTTCCATGCAGATCAGGCTGCCGACATCCTTTTCCCGAGGTTTGTATGCATCCAGGACAAGCATGAGTCCGCACACCTTTAGGCTGATATTCTCCAAATAGAAACCGGGCAGGTCGAACTCCAGAATAATTCCCTCGCCGGCCTCGTAGATGTCCATCAGCGGACGGTTTTCCGTTTCTTCCAGTTCATCCCGCATCTCAAGGGCATGCAGAATGCTTCTGATCTCGCCAACGTGTCGGCTGAATATCTCACGATGATACGGTTTCCTGACTGAAAAACGTGACATGGCAGACTTCCATACTTGCTCAATGAGATAGTGATACAATTCCACACTAAATGATGTAACCATTCCTGTCGCTCTTGTCAAGGTTGACGCTGGCAATGAAATCGGGCAACGGTAGAAAACGGTTGACATAAGGGCGGTATTGCAGGATATTTTCAAGTCTTTTTCTCTATTATGGGTTAGCTGCAAACAACGAATATCGGAGAATTGAATATGGAACGTTGGTCGATAAATGACTCAACCAAGATTTATAACATAGACAACTGGGGCGCCGACCTCTTCTCAATCAACAAGAAAGGGAATATCTGCGTCCACCCTTCGTCCAACTCCAAGCAGTCCATCGATCTGCGCGAACTGGTGAACGACCTGATCAAGCGCAAGATCAAACCTCCCATCCTTCTGCGCTTCATGGACATACTACAGGGGCGGATCGCCTCCATCAACCGCGTCTTCAAGAGCGCCATCGCCGAGAACGATTATCCGGCCAAGTACCAGACCTTCTATCCAATCAAGGTAAACCAGCAACGCCAGGTGGTCGAGGCCATCGCCAGTTACGGCAAACGCCACAACATTGGCCTGGAGGTCGGCTCCAAACCGGAACTGGTGGCGGCAATCTCAATCTCCACCGGCAACGGACTGCCCATTATCTGCAACGGCTACAAGGACGCCGAATATATAGAAACCGTACTTTACGCGACCAAGATCGGCTTTGACATTACCCTGGTAGTGGAGAAACTGTTCGAATTGGAAAAAATCATCGAATTGTCGAAAAAAACCGGTATCCAGCCCAAACTGGGCATCCGGGTCAAGCTCTCCTCCAAGGGAACCGGCAAATGGGCCACCTCGGGCGGTGAAGACGCCAAGTTCGGCCTGCGCATGTCCGAGATCATCGCCGCCATCAGGATGCTGGAAGAGCAAGGAATGCTCGAATGCGTGAAACTGCTGCATTCACACATCGGCAGCCAGATCACCAAGATCGACAAGATCAAGACCGCCCTGATCGAAGTCGCCCGCGTCTACTCCGAAATGAGGAAACTGGGGGTAGGCATAGAATATCTCGATATCGGCGGGGGGTTGGGGGTCGATTACGACGGCTCCAAATCGAGCTACTTTTCCAGTGTCAACTATACCATTGAAGAGTATGCCAACGACGTCATCTATCAGATCAAGAACATCTGTGACGAAGCCGGAGTGGAATGTCCCAACATCATCTCCGAATCGGGCCGGGCAACAGTTGCTCACTACTCGGTGCTGGTCACCAATGTCCTCAATACAAATACCCAGCATCTGATGCCTGATTTTGAGGAGATTCTGGCCCAGTCTGAAAAGGTAGCCCCGACCGTCAAAAAGCTGATGGACATCTATAAAAGCATTGATCGCTATTCCCTGCGCGAGGACTACCACGATACACTGCAGTTGATCAACGAAGCGGTCAGCCTCTTCAACCTGGGTTACCTGACGCTCAATGACAGGGCCATCGCAGAATGGCTCTATTCTAAAATCATCAGGAAGATCAACAGCATCGTCGAGAAGATCAAGCCTATCCCGGAGGAGTTGCAAAACTTTCAGCTCTCCATGCGGCAGACCTACTTTGCCAACTTTTCGCTGTTCCAGTCGATCCCGGACTCCTGGGCCATTGATCAGATCTTCCCGATCGTGCCGTTGCAGCGGCTCAACCATAAGCCTGATGTCATGGCCTCCATTGCCGACATCACCTGCGATTCGGACGGCGAGATCACGAGTTTCGTCGGCGAGACCGGCCGCACCAAATCCCTGCCGCTGCACAAGATCCGCAAGGACGAGGACTACTACATCGGTTTCTTTCTGATCGGCGCCTACCAGGAGATCCTGGGGGATCTGCACAACCTGTTCGGAGACACCAATGCCGTGCACATCACCTTCAACAAGAAGACCGGCTACATGATAGATACGGTCATCAACGGCGACGCCACCTGGGAAACCCTGAAATACGTCCAGTACAAGGGGCCTGAGATTCTGAAACGGGTGCGGGACAATCTTGAGAAGAGCGTAGCTCTGAAGAAGATCTCCATCGAGGAGAGCAGCCACTTCATCGAACTGCTGGACAAGACCCTGCTGGGATACACGTATCTGGGGGAGTAAACCCTTTTTGCAAATGTTTGGTTACGGGCATTGCGCTATCCGGCGAATGCCCGTATTATCTTTTGAACTACATTTATTTATTCATCGCAGTGCCAGATCCGTGAGTGAGCGACGAGCCAACGTCGTTAGGTCGCGAATATGACTCTGCCCCAGGAGGATATCACATGAGCAAAGTCCTTATCATCGGCGCCGGCGGCGTCGGCCAGGTTGTCACCCATAAATGCGCCCAGCGCCGCGATATCTTCAGCGAGATCACCCTGGCCTCCCGCACCAAGTCCAAATGCGATGCCATTGCCGCCCAGCTGGGGGGCAGCATCAGTACCGCCCAGGTGGATGCCGACAACGTGCCGGAACTTACCGCCCTGATCAAACAGCTGCAGCCCAAGCTGGTCATCAATGTGGCCCTGCCATACCAGGACCTGCATATCATGGATGCCTGCCTGGCAACCGGCGTGGATTATCTGGATACGGCAAACTACGAGCCGCTGGATACCGCAAAATTCGAGTATTCCTGGCAATGGGCCTACCAGGAGCGCTTCAGGGAAAAGGGTCTGATGGCCCTGCTCGGATCCGGCTTTGATCCGGGCGTAACCAACGTTTATACCGCCCTGGCTGCCAAGAAATATCTGGATGAAGTCCAGGAAATCGACATCATCGATGCCAACGCCGGCTCCCACGGCCAGCCCTTTGCCACCAACTTCAACCCGGAGATCAACATCCGCGAAGTCACCGCGGTCTGCCGCCACTGGGAAAACGGCCAGTTCGTGGAGTCGCCGCCGCTGACCACCAAACACTCCTTCGACTTTCCCGAAGGGATCGGCCCGATGAACATCTATCGTCTGTACCATGAGGAGATGGAATCGCTGGTCAGGCATATCCCGACCATCAGGAAAGCCCAGTTCTGGATGACCTTCTCCGACAACTACCTCAAGCACCTGGAGGTGCTGCAGAACATCGGCATGACCCGTATCGACGAAGTGGAATACAATGGCCAGAAGATCGTGCCGATCCAGTTTCTGAAGGCTCTGCTGCCCGATCCCGGCTCCCTGGGACCGCTCACCAAGGGGAAGACCTGCATCGGCGTCATTGCCCGCGGCATCAAGGATGGGAAACCTAAGCAGGTTTACATCTACAATATCTGCGACCACGAGGCCTGCTTCAAGGAGGTCCAATCACAGGCCATCAGCTACACCACCGGCGTACCGGCTGTGGTCGGCGCAATCATGATGCTGACCAGCAAATGGCGTGGCGCAGGGGTCTACAACATGGAGCAGTTCGATCCGGAGGTTTTTCTTACAGAACTGGGGCCGATGGGACTGCCGACGGTTGTGGTAGACGGCGGCGAATGGCCGACTCTGTAATTTAATATTCACGCAACACAACGGGCAGCCGGCCGGCTGCCCGTTGCCTGTTCCACACCTATCGAATTTACCTTGCACCCATCCTGCTCTTGAGATATTATTCTTACCATATTCTTACCACGGAGCACACCATGGAAACGGTCAGATTATCAAGCAAGGGGCAGTTTGTTCTTCCCAAATCGATCCGCGACCTTCATCACTGGGGACCGGGAACCGAGTTGGTAGTGCTGGAGCGCGATTCGGAAGTAATCATCAAGGCTGCCAGACCATTTGCTTCAACGAAACTGGAATCACCCGACATCCCTTCCGTCTATACCGGTAAACCTCTGACGATTGAGGACATGGACCGGGCTATTGAAGCAGAGGCTGGCAAACGGCGATGATTGGCGTTGACACCAACATTCTGGTCCGCTATGCGGTCAAGGATGACAAGCGCCAGACAGCGCTGGCAACCAACTTCATCGCCGGCAATCAGTGCCACGTACTGAAATCCGTGATACTTGAGCTGGTCTGGGTTCTGTCGTCTCCATCCGGTTACAATCTCACCAGGAATGTCGTCACGGAACGATTGCTCCATATCTTAGGCCTGCCGACCATGGATACTGAGGATGCGGTTCAGGTTGCGCTGGCCATTGACTGGTATGAAAAGGGGATGGATTTTGCCGATGCGCTTCACCTGGCGTCGAGTTGCGAAGTGAGTGGATTTGCAACCATGGATGCCAGGATGAGCCGAAAGGCGTTGCAGGTTGCACCTATGCAGAACATTCTACTGGTAAAATGAACTGGATTGCCTTGACCGGAATAGATATCGACAAAATTCTTTGGCTCTCCCCCTCCCCGGCCTACGTGGTGGACCTGGGTCGCTTGCGCCATAACCTGGCCATCCTGGACGATGTGCAGAAACGCAGCGGCGCCAAGATTCTGCTGGCGTTGAAGGCCTTTTCCATGTGGAGCGTTTTCCCGCTCATCCGTGAGACTCTGCATGGCGTCTGCGCCAGCTCACCATGGGAGGCACGCTTGGGACGTGAGGAATTCGGCCGCGAGGTGCACAGCTTTGCCGCTGCCTTCAAGGAAAGTGACATCGTCGAACTCCTGGAAACTTCCAACCATCTGGTGTTCAATTCCTTTAACCAGCTGAAGCGTTTCCGTCCGCTGTGGGAAAAGGAGGCTGGACGGGTCTCCATTGGTCTGCGGGTCAACCCGGAACATACCGAAGGGCACACCGCCATCTACGACCCCTGTGCGCCAAAATCGCGCCTCGGCATACCGCGGACCGAGTTTGAGGGAAGATCGCTGGAAGGCGTGGATGGACTGCATTTCCATACCCTCTGCGAACAGCTCTTCGAGCCGCTGGAGCGTACCGCCAAGGTCTTTGAGGAGAAGTTCGGCCAGTTCCTGCCCGGAATGAAATGGCTCAACCTGGGCGGCGGACACCACATCACCCGCGACGGGTATGACATCGACGGGCTGGTGGAACTGGTGAAATATTTCAAGGGGAAATACGACCTGGAGGTCTATCTGGAGCCTGGCGAAGCGATCGCCATCGGCACCGGCGTTCTGGTGGGAGAGGTGCTTGATGTGGTGCATAACGAGATGGACATTGCCATCCTGGATATTTCAGCCACCTGCCACATGCCGGACATCCTGGAGATGCCCTACCGCCCGGAGATAATGAGCGGTTACGCTGCAGGAGAAAGCGTTCACACCTATCGCCTTGGCGGGGCTTCGTGCCTTGCTGGGGACGTGATCGGCGACTGGTCTTTCGAAAAACCGCTGAAACCAGGCGACCGGCTGGCCTTCCTGGACATGTCCCTCTACACCATGGTCAAGACAACAACCTTCAACGGCATTCAGTTGCCGCACATCTGCACCTTTGAGCCCGAAAACAGCAAACTGACCGTGGTACGCAGCTTTGGCTACCCGGACTTCAAACAACGACTTTCATAAAGGATATCTCATGGCACTGAATACAAAAATCTGGATGAACGGAGCACTGGAGTGGATCGCCATGATTGACGGCGAAGATGTTTTCCTCGGTAAGCGCGAGGTGCCTGCCCCGCTGGAAGAGGGGGATGCATGGACCAATGAATTCGGTGACATGTTCAAGATCGTCGATGGATACATTGTGCAGGTCGGCAAGACCGAGCCGCCAAAGAAATACTGGTAGCATCGCGGGGATGGTGCCCATCCCCGCCTGATTTGCTTCTCTTCGGTTTATTTCCCACCACTGCCCGGCTATCACAGAATCTATGACAACAGCTCCTTCTCACATCATCGAAGTCGCCGTTCCCCTGCATCTGGACCGGACGTTTCACTACCGCGTGCCGACAGCCATGTTCGCGCAGGCCGTTCCTGGCCGGCGCGTATTTGTGCCCTTCGGCAGCCGCCGTTTGACAGGGTACGTCCTGGCCCGGCTGGAATCCAGCGACACCGCAAAACTGAAGGATATAATTGATGTCCTGGATGATGAAGAGCTCTGGACGGACAACGAACTTGAGTTCTTCCGCTGGGTAGCTTCCTATTACCTGCATCCCCTGGGCGAGGTACTGAAGACAGCCCTGCCCTCCGGCATCAATCTGCAGTCACGCACTACCTCTAGTCAGGATGCCGGGACCATAACCGGAGGCCGCTCAATACGGTACGAAGCGTACTACCGCCCAGGCGCGCTGCCTGACCCGCCACGCACCCTGGGCGCCAAGGCTGCGGAGGTTCTGAAGCTCATCAGGGATGAGGAGATTATCCCGGCAGCTGAACTGCGCAAGCGCTTCGGCCAGTGCGGGCCACAACTCAAACGTCTGACGGAACTGGGCCTGGTGCAGCAGGAGCAGCGGGAGGTGTATCGCGACCCCTTCAGGGAGGAGTCCAGCGAGCGCGATGTCCCGCGGGAACTGAATTACCACCAACAATCAGCCTTTGACACCCTGCGCGCTGCTGCCGACAGCCAGAGGTTTGCCCCGTTCCTTCTGCATGGCGTCACCGGCAGCGGCAAGACCGAGGTTTACCTCCAGGCCATCGCCCACTCCCTCCATCAGGGCAGGAGCGCCCTGGTGCTGATCCCGGAGATATCACTGACCCCCCAACTGGTGCGCCGTTTCCGCGCCCGTTTCGGTGACGGCATTGCCATTCTCCACAGCGGGCTGTCCGATGGGGAACGCTATGATGAATGGCGCCGCATCCGGCGCGGCCAGGCCCGCATCGTCATCGGCGCCCGCTCGGCGGTCTTTGCTCCGCTGGAAAATATAGGCATCATTGTTGTGGACGAGGAGCATGAGGCATCCTTCAAACAAGCTGACGGCCTGCGCTACAACGCCCGCGATCTGGCGCTGGTCAGGGGGCAGATGGAGCGCGCCACGGTCGTGCTCGGCTCCGCTACCCCGCTGATAACAAGCCTGTATGCCGTGGAGCAGGGCAGGCTGACGCTGCTCTCCCTCCCCGAGCGAGTCCGCGGCATCCCCATGCCAACGGTAGAGACGGTGGCCATGCAAGGCGTGAAGTCAACCATCTCGCCCCAACTCCGGCAGGCGCTGGAAGAGACCCTGGCACAGGGCGGTCAGGCCATGATCTTCCTCAACCGGCGCGGGTTTGCCACCTTCCTGACCTGCAGCGAGTGCAGCACCCCCCTGACCTGCCCCAACTGTTCGGTCACCCTCACCTTCCATCGCAGCCGCGGCCAGAGCGTTTGCCATTATTGCGACTACGCAGTACCCGCCCCCGGAACCTGCCCCGCCTGCGGCTGTTTTGAGTTACGGGAACTGGGGGCCGGCACTGAACGGGTGGAGCACGAACTGCGGGAACTGTTCCCCCAGGCACGCATCCTGCGTATGGACAGCGACACAACCTCCGGCAAGGGGAGCCATGGCCGCATCCTGTCACGCATGGCCGATGGTACGGCCGACATCCTGATCGGTACCCAGATGATCACCAAAGGTCACGATTTTCCAGGTGTAACCCTGGTGGGGGTTATTAATGGCGAGGCCAGCCTGAGCATGCCGGACTTCAGGAGCGCAGAGCGCACCTTCCAGATGCTGTCACAGGTATTCGGGCGTGCCGGACGTGGGGATACACCGGGCAAGGTTCTGCTGCAGACAATCAACCCCTCGCATTACGCCATCCAATGCGCCATCGGCCACGACAACACCGGCTTTTACAGCCAGGAGCTTGACTTCCGCCGCGAAGTCGGTTATCCCCCCTTCGCTTATCTGGCCGGTCTTGGCATCTCCGGCACAGCCGAGCAGACTGTCGAGCAGCGCGCCGCATCGACCGCCCGTTTGCTGTCGCAGCTTAAACGTGAAATGTCTCTTCGAGTCGAGATCCTCGGGCCGGCGCCTGCCCCGCTCTACCGCCTGCGTGGTCGTTTTCGCCGCCAGATCCTGCTCAAATCCCCCTCCCGCCAGGATCTGCGCCGGCTCATCGCTGCCTGGATTGCCCGACGGGAAACTGCATCCATTGTTCGCGAGATCATTGACATCGATCCGGTTGACATGATGTAATTTTTAAGACAATGCAACAGAGTCATATTCAAGTTCTGAACTGCACAAGCGGCAGCCGTAATAAAAAAAATAATTTACCCAGAATAGTTTTTGATCAAAGATAATTTGGTGGTATCATTTATTTTTTTTCGGGAATTGCACTCCGTGATTCAATGCCTTTGTGAGAATTGCCATGCCTAAGCACGACATCTCAATACTGTATGTGGAAGATGATCCCACAACCCAAAAGCTGCTCTGTGCCATGCTGGAGGGTCAAGGTTACCGGGTTTTCTTTGCGGAAAACGGCCTTAAAGGCCTTGAACTCTTTCGCAAACATTCACCGGACATCGTACTTACCGACCTCAAGATGCCGCACATGGACGGACTGGAGATGGCCGGCACAATCAGGGAGGAAGCACCCTCAGCCCAGATCATCGTACTGACCTCCTTCAGCGACACGGATTATCTGCTGAGAGCCATTGACATCGGCATCAATCAATTCATACTCAAGCCGGTCGAATTCAAAAAACTTAAGGCCATTATCAAGCGCTGCGTCAGCACGATTCAGTTTCAGCGCTGCCTGCAAGAGCAGTCCGAGCATATCCGCATGCTCAGCAATGCCCTGGAACAAAGCCCAAGTATAATGATAATTACCGACACCAATGGTGTCATTGAATACGTCAACAGGAAGTTTTTAGAGGTAACCGGATATACCGCCGACGAAGCCATCGGCAAGACACCGCGCATCATCCAGTCAGGTGAAACCCCTGCAACTGTCTACGATAATCTGTGGTCCACAATCCTGGCAGGGCGTGAATGGCAGGGAATTCTCAAAAACCGGGGAAAGGACAACAACATCTTCTGGGTTCACAGCAATATTTCACCCCTTACCTCCCCGGATGGCAAGATCGCCAAGTTCATTTACTCCGCAAAGGACATCACCGAACAACGCCGACTTGAGGCAGAATCACTTAAAATAAAAAAACTTGAGGCAAACGCCATCCTTGCCGGTGGCATGGCACATGACTTCAATAATCTGCTTCAGGTTATTTTGGGATACATTTCCCTGGCCAAGCAGAATACGGCACCAGACAGCCAGACCAATGAACTCCTCAGCCTGGCGGAAAAGAATTCCTTGCGGGCAAGCCAGCTAAGCCACCAACTTTTGACCTTTGCCAAAGGCGGAGATGCTGTTTTGCAGACCACCCCCTTGAAGCAGCTTCTTACGTCCAGTATCGAATCCGTATTCAACAACACCGGCATTACCCTTGAGTTCGATCTGCCGGATGATATTCCTCCTTTGAACATCGATATAACGCAGATGAAGCATGTCTTTTCCCATCTGGCCGTTAATGCCTTAGAGGCCATGCCGGACGGAGGAACAATGCGGGTCGCGGCGCGTGCATGTGACATTTCCCCAACCGACGGGTTGCTTCTTACATCAGGATACTATGTGCATATCACCTTCAGTGACACCGGCAAAGGCATTGCACCGGAAGTACTTGGCAGAATCTTCGACCCTTACTTTACCACGAAAGAAACTTGGAACCAGAAGGGGCTGGGACTGGGGCTTGCCATCTGCAACTCGGTCATCCGCAAGCACAACGGCATCATCACTGTTGATTCACAACCTGGCAACGGTACGACATTCAATGTTTATCTGCCGACATCGACAACCCTTGATGCACCACAGTAGATTCCGCAGCAAAAAAGGGGCAAACACGGGCAGTTATGCCGAGTTTGCCCCCTACTCATTAACAAACTGACGTATATGCCTACCTTACTGTTTGCTCCGGTCCAGCAAACTCCTTACCACACCAAGAAACTCTTGAGGCATAAGTGGCTTGGCAACAAGCGGACAGTCTTCCGATAAGCCGGCGCGGTCAAGGACATCAAAAGTATAGCCGCTGGTAAACAGCACACGCAGATGCGGATCCTGTTTTTTCAACTCCTCATAAACCTGCCGGCCATTCATCTGCGGCATGATCACATCGGTGATTACCAAGTCTATGCCTGCATGTTTCTCCTTGAATATCTTTATCGCCTCGGCACCGTTCCGGGCCAATAATACCTGGTAGCCGCTATCCTCCAGCATTGCCACCGTGGCCTGCAATACCTGTTCATCATCCTCAACCAACAAGATGGTCTCAACACCATGATGAGAACTTTCCACTGCAGCCTTTTCAACTGGCTCACTACGTACAACCTGCGGCAGATACACAGAAAAACAGCTGCCGCCGCCGACCTTACTGTCAACGGATATCCACCCCTTATGCTGCCTGATGATGCCATAGGCCATGGAGAGACCGAGGCCCGTACCCTTGCCCACATCCTTTGTGGTGAAAAATGGCTCGAAGATCCGCTCCTGTTCATGGCTGCTGATGCCGATACCGGTATCCGTCAGTGTCAACAACGCATAAAGACCACTGATCGCTAATCCGTCTTCAAAGGTACGGCCATCCAGGCGAGCCATACTGGTCGAGATTATCAGACTGCCGCCATGGGGCATGGCATCACGGGCATTGCTGACGATATTCATGATCACCTGCTCGATCTGCCCCCGATCGGCCATGACAGTGAGAGGCTTTTCCCACAGGTCAATTTTCAACTCCACATCCTCGCCGATGATCCTCTCCAGAAAATCATGCAGCTGATTGATCAATTCGTTGAGGTTTAGCTCCTGGGTAATGATCTGCTGTTTTCTGCTGAAGGCAAGCAGGCTGCGGGTCAGCTTGGCCGCGCGCTGAGCCGAACTGTAGATCTGGTCCGTCAAAGTGAGGGCACGCTCCCGATTATCCAGCTTGCTTCGCAGCATCTCGGAACAGCTCATGATGACGGTCAGGATGTTATTAAAATCGTGGGCAACCCCGCCGGCCAGAGTCCCAATGGATTCCATTTTCTGAGATTGACGGAGTTGAGCCTCCAGGTCGCGGTGCGCGCTGACATCTATCCCCAGGCAAGCGACCCCGATCACAGCCCCCTCTGAATCACGCAACAGGGTATTATCCCACACAATAAGGCATTCAACACCGCTTCGTGTCAGTATCCCGTTTTCGTGGTATGGGCATATTTCACCGGTAGAAAGCCCCTGTTGGAAGACCGATCTGACCGCATCCCGAATATCCTCCGGAACGAATGTGTCAAACCAGTTCGTGCCCATAACCTCCTCTCGGGTCCAACCCGTGAGTCGAAGCAGAAAATCGTTGCAGAAGATTATTTTCCCCTTATCATCAAGCATGACCGCAATCATGTGAACTTGCTCCATAAGTTCCCTGAAACGGCGCTCCGACTCGCGGAGCGTTTGCTCAATCTGTTTCCTGGAGGTTATGTCCCTCACATAGGAACAGTTGAATTCTTTTTCGCCATATACGATAAAATTGGCCGACAATTCCACGGGATAACATTCCCCTGTTTTAGATCGATGAATAGATTCGAAACTGAGTCGCTGTTTTGTCCGTAATTCATCCCAGTGCTGCGGCCAGACGTCCTTCTGGAAATTCATATCGATATCGGCCACCGTCATCGATCGCAGTTCTTCCGGGCTGTACCCGAGCCGCTGGCAAGCCGACTGATTGACGTAAAAAAACCTGGCATCCTTATCCACCCAGTAGATCATGTCAGCTGACATATCGATCGTGAACTGGCTGAGAAGCAGCTGTTGGTGCTGCAGCTCGAGCTTTTCGTTGATATCCTTCAGAGTGGCAACATAGCGGCGAATCAGAAAAAGCAGAAGGATCGAAGTGACAAGGATGAAGAACCACCCTTTGAGAATGGCAATCTGCGACATAAGGTGTGGATCTTTCACCATGAGACCCAGCAGGGAATCGGAAAAGAATATCCAGAGGGCGCTGAAAATTGCGTACAAAGCCACAATCTTGCCGGGGATCGAGCTGGGATACTGCAGATTGGGTCTGACAGGCTCCATTAGCATCCTTATAAGTACGTTAATGTAGTTTTTCCAGCCTTCATTAATAACCCGAATAAGTACGTTCGTAAAATATTATCTGAAAAAAATCAGGGAACAACTTCAGTGTACTAAAGAAAGTACAACTACGGTCCTGAGATTTACAATGAAGTATATACACAATACTTAATTATGTAAAACGAGTTTGGGCGGACATGGGCGGGTGGGCAAAAAAAGAGGCCGCCCTTTGCCGGGGCGGCCTCCTCGCTGTTATGACAGGTTAATCATTCAATCATTACCTACCACGACTCGCTTCCGTGGCAGGAGTTGGCGCAGCTTTGCGACGCCGGGTTCCAGCCGGTGGTGCTGACCAGGTTCTTGATACCGTTACTGTGCGTAGCGGTGTTCACGGCCGTGGTAGTATAGCCTGATCCGTGACAAGAGGCGCAAGAGATGCCTTTATTCTTATGTTTCGAATGCTCCCCTGACGACGGGGGAATGGCGTGGCAGCTCCCGCACGCCGGAGCCGGTGCCGGAGCCGGCGTGACGGCAGCCAGGGCAGAGGCAATGGCTGTCAACTGTGGCGATGACAGGGTAGACAGGTAGCCCATGTTGCCGACATTGCCGCTGATGGCCGCCTGAGTACGCACAACCGTAGCACCTGCCTTGCCGGATGTGGCCAGCGGGCCATGGCAACCGGCACAATTGCTGGTATAAAGGGCTGCGCCGTCCGGTGCAGGCACGGGTACCGGTGTAGGCACTGGAGTTGGTGTCGGTACAGGAGCCGGGGTGACGGCTGCCAATGAACCGGCGATGGCTGTCAACTCTGCTGATGTGAGGCTTGACAGATAACCCATGTTGCCGACGTTGCCGCTGATAGCCGCCTGAGTACGAGCAACCGTAGCGCCGGCCTTGCCGGAAGCAGCCAATGGGCCATGGCAACCGGCACAGCTGCCGGCATAAAGTGCATCGCCGTCCGGCGCAGGTGTTGGTGCAGGTGTTGGTGCAGGTGTCGGTGTCGGCGTTGGAACAGGTGTCGGGGTGGGAGTGGTCGGTGTCAAAGCGGTTACGATGGCCTGGACCTGAGTAACTGTCAGCTGGGAAAGAGGTCCCATGCCACCAATGTTATTGGTGATGGAGGACTGCAGCCTGGCAATAGTTATTCCCTTTTTGCTGGATGTTTCCAAAGAGCCGTGACAACCGGCACAATTGGCGGCATATAAAGCAGCACCGTCCGTGATCGGGCTGGGAGTCGGAGTCGGAGTTGGTGTCGGCACCGGTATAGGTATAGGTGTTGGTGTTGGCGTCGGGGTCGGCACCGGCGTCGGCACAGGCGTTGGCGTCGGCACCGGGGTCGGTGTCGGTGCAGGGGCTGGAGCGGGGGAAACCATATTAAGTACGGCAACAATAGCTTGTCTGACTGTCGCTGTCAGGCTCGACAAGAAACCCATACCACCGGCATTGGCGCTGATGGCGTTATCAAGTCGCGAGGCAGTCATCCCTTTTTTGGTTGAACTTGCCAGCGGCTGGTGGCAACCGGCACAGCTGGTGTTGTATTCCGTGGCCCCGTCAACCACAGGTGCAGGGGTCGGACCAGGACCAGGACCAGGAGCAGGTGAAGGTGAAGGAGATGGAGCCGGGGTTGGTGAAGGTTCGGGAGATGGAACAGGTGCCGGTGTCGATCCGGCAGGGTTGAGGGCGGTAACAATTGCCTGGATATCAGCAGCGCTGAGAGAGTTTAGGGAACCCATACCCCCTACTTTGCCGCTGATGGCATTCTGCGTACGAACAACCGAGGTGCCGGTTTTCCGTGAGCTGGCCAGCGTCCCGTGGCAACCGGCACAATTGGCGGCATACAGGGCAGCGCCGTCAAGAGGGGTTGTTCCACCTGGTGCGGGAGTTGCGGGAGTTGCGGGAGTTGCTGGTGTTGCTGGTGTTGCTGGTGTTGCAGGTGTTGCAGGTGTTGCAGGTGTTGCAGGTGTTGCAGGTGTTGCAGGTGTTGCAGGTGTTGCGGGTGTAGCTGGTGCGCCCCGCAGAGCAGCCACGATTACCTGCATGTCGGCAGCAGACATGCCGGAGAGGACATCCATGCCACCAAGTCCGGAAGCAATGGCGGCCCGTGTTGATGTTACCGTTACGATATCCTTCAGGTCGGAAGAAGCAATATCGCCATGACAGCCGGCACATTTTGAGGTATAAAGCGCGGCTCCCGCTGACGGAGGCGTCACAGGGGTCTGGCTGTCGGGCATGTTGAGCGTGCCTGCTGCAATGTTATGAGCCTGGGCACTGAACATGGGTGTATTGCCTGCTTTGCTCGTAATGGCTACGGCACCGTTGGCCACCGATATTGTAACGGCATCCATCATGGCATCGATACCGGTGTGATTGGCATCGAAACTGCCATGCAGAACGTCGAAATCTTTGACGCCGTACTGTTCCATCAGTGGCGACAACACTCCCTGCAGATCCTTGAGGGCCGCCGACATTTTGTCTGCTGCTGCCGCGAGCTCAGCCGGTGTGTGATTGCTGTAGAATGCATCCAGATTTGAACCGGCCGCGGCCTGTGCTAAAAGGATCGTGGTCAGCGGTGTTATGTTGGTGATCCCGGCATCATTGGCCAGGGAGTAAAGGTTGTGTTCGCCATTGGCGTCGGTGTAGGTAGCTTTGACAATGTACGGTGGGGTCAGTCCTTCGACGTGAAATGAATAGGAACCATCACTGGCTGTTCTTGTGTCGAGATTTCTGGCGGGGGTAGATGAATCCGTCAGGTGCACCGGACCGTTGACGGGAGCGCCTGTTGCAGCGACTCCGGTTACCATCTTTGCGGCTGCGGTCGCTGCGCCTGCGCCTCCGCCACCACCGCTGCACCCTGTCATAAACATTGAAACCAGCCCGATCATGGACAGAACTGCTGCTAAAATAGGTCTCATGCATGTCTCCTTTCTTTCGACCCCTCGTTGGGTAAAAACCCGAGGGGTTAACTGTTAAGTTTCGATAGTTCGGCGACCTGGCTGTCTGCTTGAGACCCTGGGCTTTCCGTCCCATCCTCGCGGATGGTTTAGTATTTTCGCTATCGCGCGTGTAATAACTGCTTATACGAGCGAAGTTTTGCGGATGTTATCCAGCAATGATTTTTCCTCCTTTCTGCATAAAAAAAGCCGGGCCGCCTGTATATCGAGTATCGATATTTCGGCGACCCGGCTGTCTGCGTGAGACCCTTGGGCTTTCCGTCCCATCCTCGCGGATAGTTTAGTATTGTCGTGTATCTGAATCACTAAAGCTTAGTCTATAATTTTAATAAAGACTAGCGTCGCAAACCATTTATGTCAAGAATTAATTTACTGCTTAATATATTACCAGCAGGAGACATCGTTCACTTCTTCTGCAAGATCTGCTATCTTTCAAACATCAAGTAAAGAAACTTCCAGCGGAGTCACAATGCATCACGGCGGTATTTTTGAAGAAGAAATCGCGGGCAAGGCCTATGATACAGTTATCCTGAAGCGTTTTGCCGCGTATGTGAAACCGTACCGCACAGCAATGGCTGTGGTGCTGGTCATTCTCCCCCTGGTGGCTGCCTGCAGGCTGGCCCAGCCCTGGATCATCAAGATGGCCATCGACGACCACATCATTACTGCCCGGCTTAGCGGCCTGGAAGGTGTCGCTGCACTGTTTCTGGGGATTCTGCTGACCGAAGCGCTGCTTTCGTACCTGGAGGTCTACCTGCTTCAGTCGCTCGGGCAGCGGGTCATGTCCGACATTCGTGACGAATTGTACCAACATGTCATGCATCTGCCCGTATCCTGGTTCGACCGCACTCCGGTCGGCAGTGTGGTCACCCGTCTGACCAGCGACGTTGAGGTGCTGGGTGAGATGTTCGCTTCCGGCATCATCACCATCGTGGGCGACATCCTGCTGCTGATCGGTATCGTCTCGGTCATGCTCTGGATGAACCTGAAGCTGTCACTGGTGACCTTTTCCGTTCTGCCGCTGCTTTTCTATATCACCTGGGCCTTCCGGCGCAGGATGCGCCAATCCTTCCGCGAGGTGCGGGCACGATTGGGAAAACTCAACGCCTTCCTGGCGGAATGCATCGGCGGCATGCCCATTATCCAGGCCTTCAACCGTCAACGGGATGAAGAGCGCCGCTTCAGCGAACTGAACGCTTCCTACCGGGACGCCAACATGCCGGTCATCTTCTGGGATGCCTCGCTTTACGCCATGGTCGAGGCGCTTTCTTCCGTGGCAGTAGCCCTGCTGATCTGGTACGGCGGCGGCGAGATCCTGCGCGGGGTCCTGACCTTCGGCATCCTGGTGGCGTTTATCCAGTACATCGAAAAGTTTTTCGGCCCCATCCGCGATCTTTCAGCCAAGTATTCCGTAATGCAGGGCGCCATGGCAGCCCTGGAACGGATCTTTGCACTGCTGG
The DNA here is from genome assembly GCA_041738275.1 of Geobacterales bacterium. Lineage (GTDB taxonomy): Bacteria > Desulfobacterota > Desulfuromonadia > Geobacterales > Pseudopelobacteraceae > JACPFJ01. The sequence goes on along the minus strand of JBGSQD010000235.1, from coordinate 2,233 downwards.
ATACACCGGCGGATAAAGCAGGAGCCGGAGAAGCCGAGCGTTCCCCGCTCCTTGCTCCCCGCCCCCCGGTCATCAACCCTGCTGCCCCGCCCCTGATCGAACTTCGTGACATCACCTTTGCCTACCGCGAGGGTGAAAATGCCCTGGAAAATTTCAGCCTCACTGTCCGCAGGGGTGAGCTGGTGGCATTGGTCGGCGAGAGCGGCGGCGGCAAGACCACGGTCACTCGGCTGCTGACCCGGCTATACGAGATTGACAACGGCACGATCCTCATAGAAGGAATTGATGTGCTCATGATGTCGCGCCAGGAACTCCGGCGCCGTATCGGAATTGTTTTGCAGGATCCCTGCCTCTTTGCCGGCAGCATCGAATTCAATATCTGCCTGGGGGATGAAGAAGCGAGACAACGGGTACAACAGGCGGCAACTATTGTCGGCGCTGACCGCTTTATCGAACGGCTCCCGGCCGGTTACCAGACAGAGGTTCGAGAACGGGGCAGCAACTTCTCGGTCGGTGAAAAGCAGTTGATCTCCTTTGCCCGTGCCGTTGCCTTCGACCCGGAGGTTCTTGTGCTGGACGAGGCTACGGCCAGCGTCGACACAGCCTCGGAACAGATGATACAGGAGGGGCTCAGAGGACTGATGCAGGGCCGCACCTCGCTGGTCATAGCCCACCGTCTCTCCACCATCCAGGATGCGAACCGGATCGTGGTCGTGCACCGCGGGCGCAAGATGGAGGAAGGAACCCACCAGGAGTTGCTGCAAGCCCGGGGGCTATATTACAAACTGCACCAGCTTCAGTTCAACGCCACCTGAACCGTATACGCAAGGGCCTCCCAGGCAGTATTGCATAACGGCAGCTAACCTGATAATTTGAACTGCAATTATGAAACTTACAGGAGACAACCATGTGCACCACCTGCGGCTGCGATCCCAGCAACCTTGACCAACATAACCACGATCATGACCATGACGGCCATCATCACGACCACGGACATGACCACCACAAGCACAAACATCACAGGCACGGACACGACGACCACCAGGGTAAGGGCACACGGACAATCATCGCCATCGAGGAGGATATCCTGGCAAAGAACAACCGCCTGGCCTCCTTTAACCGCGCCCTGTTCAAGGACAAGGGGATCTTCGTCCTCAACCTGGTCAGTTCTCCCGGCTCCGGCAAAACAACGCTGTTGGAGCGAACTCTGCGCGACCTGAGCGGTAAATTCCGTTTCGCCGTGATCGAGGGTGACCAGCAGACCGACAATGATGCCCAGCGCATCGCCGCCACCGGCGTGCCGGTCAGACAGATCAACACCGGCAGCGGCTGCCATCTGGATGCCCACATGATCATGCACGGTACCGATGGCTTCGATCTGGACGATCTCGACATCATGATGATCGAGAACGTGGGCAATCTGGTTTGTCCGGCATCCTTTGACCTGGGGGAGCATCACAAGGTTGTCGTGCTGTCCGTCACCGAGGGTGAAGACAAGCCTCTCAAGTACCCGCAGATGTTCCACAACTCCACGGTCATGCTGCTCAACAAGACTGACCTGCTGCCGCACCTGGACTTCGATGTGGAAAAATGCAAGGAATTCGCGCAACGGGTCAGCCCAGGGATCACCATCTTTGAGGTCTCGGCCAAAACCGGGGAGGGTATGGACGCGTGGTATCAATGGCTGGCCGCAGGGACGGAAAAACCATAACGCGCCAACGGATTACAATCTGTGGTATCGTCCAAGGTGTCGGTTTCCGCCCCTTTGTCTACCGCCTGGCCCATGAGATCGGACTGAACGGCTGGGTACGCAACACCCCGGCCGGGGTAGAGATCGAGATTCAGGGATCGCCTGAGCAACTGGCTGTTTTCGGTCAACGACTCCCCGACGAGGCGCCGCCGCTTTCCTGTATCAGCTCGATTACGTCAGAAGATATTGCTCCATCCGAAGAGAGCGTGTTCACCATCCTCCCCAGCGCCGGCGGCGAGCCTGACATCCAGATCGCACCTGACTCCGCACTGTGCGCCGACTGCCTCCGCGAGCTTTTCGATCCCAACGACCGGCGCTACCGCTATCCTTTCATCACCTGCACCAACTGCGGCCCGCGCTACAGCATCGTCACCGCTATACCCTACGACCGCCCAATGACAACGATGGCCGGCTGTCCCATGTGCCCGGATTGCCTGGAGGAGTACCACGCCCCGGACAACCGGCGCTTCCACGCCCAGCCCA
>JBGSQD010000218.1:0-31008 GCA_041738275.1 Geobacterales bacterium | reverse complement strand
GATGCTGATCAGCTTGTTGTACGGTTCAGGATCGCGGTTCAGCTTGCCCAAGGTTCCGTCGCCGCGGTTGATGGTGACCATAAGATTTTTCATCTCGACCGCCAGCGTGGCTACGTTGTTATATAGCCCCTCATCCGTGTTCAGCTTGCCCAGCGTCCCCTTCCCCAGATTGATATTGTCAATGATGCTGTTGATCTTTTCAAAGGTGGCGCCGGCCTTATGCACCACATCATCCAGCTTGGCCACCGTGGTGCCGCGCAGGACAGTGGCCGGCTGCTCGTGGTACTGTTGCGACGGAGTAATATCAACGTACTTCTCACCCATCAGGCCACGGGTCTTGATGGTGATCCTGGAATCATGGCCGATCTTTTTCAAGGCGCCATGGCTGACCTCCAGGGAGATGTCCACTTCGTTGGTCTTCTCCGGACTGTTGAAGCGGATATCCGTCACGACCCCCACATCCACCCCGGCCAGCCATACCGGCGCGCCTTCCTTGAGTCCGGCCACATCTTCCATTACCACGCGAAGCTTACCCTTGGGGACGAACATCTTGGTCTTCTGCCCCATCAATGTCACCCCGCCGGCAATAAAGACCAGCGTCACAAATATGAACACCCCGGCGCGCACCTGCGCCCAACCTATGCGATTGCTTCGTTCCATATCATTGCCGTCCGTTCTTGTTGATGGTTTGCATAAAAAGCGATTGCTCCGTCGGCGCCAGAAATTCCTGCAGTTCAGGTATGTTGCTGTTTCTCATCTCCGCTTCGGTACCTTCGAATATCATATGCGCCTGGTGAAGAAAGGTGAAGCGTTCTGAGGTGGCAAAAGCGGTTGCCAGGTCATGGGTGACCATCAGGGTAGTCTTCCCCTCAGCCTGGAGCCGCTGCATGAGGTTGCAGATGTTGTAGACCCCGATCGGGTCAAGACCGGTGGTCGGCTCGTCGAAGAAGATATAGTCAGGATCAGCCGCCAGGGCGCGGGCAATGGCCACCCGTTTCTTCATGCCGCCGGAAAGTTCGGCCGGATAAAGGTTAAGTGCCGCATCCACGCCGACAAAACTGAGCTTTTCCAGGACAACCTTTTCAATCTCCGCTTCGGAAAGCTCACCAGCTTCGAACAGGCGATAACCGACGTTTTCCCCCACTGTCAGGGAGTCGAATAGCGCTCCCCCCTGAAAGACAATGGCAATACGTTTGCGTTTTTCCATGAAGCTTGCTTCCGGCTCTCCCGTGATGCAGAAGTCGCCGATGCAGACACGGCCGGAATCCGGCTGCAGCAGTCCCAGCAACAGCTTGAGGATGGTCGTCTTGCCGGAGCCGCTGATACCCAGGATGGTGCGGTTTATTCCCCGCTCCAGCACAAGGTCGAAATCCTCCAGGATCTTGCGGCCGTTGATGGAGTAACACAATTGTTCCATGCGGATCGAATCGCTGCTGCTCATGGGGTTTCCATTCCTCCCATGGCAAGGATCATGTGCCATTCTTCCGGGGTCACCGGCTGGATCGAGAGGCGGCTGCGACTGACCAGCGGCATTGCGGAGAGATGCGGATTGGTCTTGATCCGCTCCAGAGTGACCGGGCAAGGCAGCGGCGCTAGGTAGCGCACGTCCACCATGTACCAGATCGGTTTTTGCGGCGATGCCTTGGGGTCAAAATGTTCGCTGTCCGGGTCCAGGGCGGTGAAATCCGGATAGCCCCCGCGTACGACCTGTGCCACGCCTGCTACGAACGGTTCCGGGATACTGCTGTGATAGAACAGCACCTGGTCGCCCGCCTTGACCTGATCCCGCAGGAAGTTGCGCGCCTGGAAGTTGCGCACCCCGTCCCAATGCTCGGTCATATCCGGGCACTGCTTCAGATCTTCGAAGGAGAAACAGCCCGGTTCGGTTTTGAAGAGCCAGAAAGCCATGTTACCCCCGGAACGCCACAAAAATCTTGGTCAGGAAAAAGTCGGTTACCAGGATCATGACTGAAGACAGCACCACAGCCTGTTTGGCAGCTGCCCCCACACCCTCGGCGCCTCCCTTGGTATTTAGACCCACATAGCAGCCGGTGAGGGTGATGATCAGGCTGAAAATGACCGGTTTGGCCAGTCCTTCGATCAGATCCTGGAAGACCATGAACTGGGGTATCCCCTTGATGTACATGGTTGGGTTGATACTATAACCGGAAGCGATGATATACCCCCCCACGAGAGAGATGGCATCGGTCACCACCGTCAGCAGCGGCATGGCCAGCAGCATGGCCTTAACTCTCGGTGTTACCAGGCGCTGCACAATATCGGTTCCCTCCACCCGCATGGCGTCCACCTGTTCAGTGACCACCATGGTGCCCAGTTCGGCGGTAATGGCTGACCCGACCCGGCCGGCCACCATCAGTGAGGAGAGTACCGGCCCCAGTTCCTTGATCATGGTCACCGCAACCATGCCGCCCACATAGCTGGTGGCGGCAAAGGGTTTGAGCTGGATCAACGCCTGCAGCGCCATGACCATGCCGGTAAACAGCCCGGTAAGAAGACAGATAAACAGTGAGGAAAAGCCGAGTTTGTCGAACTGGATGGCAAATTCGCGGTAGTAGAAGGGACGCCGGAACATGCGCACGAACGCGCGCCAGGCCAGCAGAAAATAGCTCTGCAACTCATGGAAGAAATGCAGCAGGATTTTGTCGATAACAGCAATATTCATGATTACAAAGCCACCGCCACCGCCTCGGATGCCTCGTTGATAAAGGTAAACTCCATCTCCTTGCGCACATTGTCGGGGATATCCTCCAGATCATCCCGGTTGCGATCAGGCGCTATGATCTTGCGCACGCCGGCCCGGTGGGCGGCCAGCACCTTTTCCTTCAGGCCGCCGATCGCCAGCACCCGGCCGGTCAAGGTTATCTCTCCGGTCATGGCCACGCCGCGCTTGGCCGGCCTGTTCGTCAGCAGCGACACCAGGGTCGTGACCATGGTCACCCCTGCCGAAGGGCCGTCCTTTGGAATGGCGCCGGAGGGGACATGGATATGAATAACCTTGTTGTCAAAGGCGTCCTGGGCAATGCCGAAATCACCATAGTGGGCCTCGACGTAGGAAAGCGCCGCCCGGGCCAACTCCTTCATGACATCTCCCAGAGAGCCGGTCAGGATCAGTTCCGGCTTGCCAGGCATGCTGGTAGCCTCCACAAAGAGGATGTCGCCGCCGGTCTCGGTCCAGGCCATCCCGGTTACCACGCCGATCCGGTCATTCTCGGCCGCCACCTCATTGTGAAACTTGCGTGGTCCCAGCAGCTCCGACACCACCTCAGGGGTAATGATTTTGCGCGGCTCCTTTTTCTGGGTGATCTCCTTGGCCACCTTGCGGCAGATGGAGGCAATGGTGCGCTGCATGTTGCGCACGCCGGCCTCGCGGGTGAATTCGCTGATAACCTTCTGAAGTGCCTTGTCGCTGAAGGCAATCTCGTAATCCGTGAGTCCGTTTTCCTCAATCTCGCGCTTGATGATGAAGTTTCTTGCAATGTTCAGTTTTTCTTCGCTGCTGTAGCCCGCCAGGCGGATAACCTCCATGCGGTCCTTGAGCGGGCCGGGGATGGGATCGAGCTGGTTGGCGGTGGTGATGAACATCACCTTGGACAGGTCAAAGGGAACATCCAGGTAATGATCCTGGAAAGAGAAGTTCTGCTCCGGATCCAGCACCTCCAGAAGCGCGCTGGCAGGGTCGCCGCGGAAATCCTGACCCAGCTTGTCGATCTCGTCCAGCATGAAGACAGGATTATTGGAGCCGCACCGGAAGATCTCCTTGATGATCCTGCCGGGCAGGGCGCCGATATAGGTGCGGCGATGGCCGCGAATCTCGGCCTCATCCCGCACGCCACCCAGGGAGATCCGCACGAACTTGCGCCCCAGGGAGCGGGCAATGGATTTGCCCAGGCTGGTTTTCCCCACGCCGGGCGGCCCTACAAAACAGAGAACCGGCCCCTTCATGTTATCTTTCAGCGAGCGTACGGCCAGAAACTCCAGGATACGCTCCTTGACCTTTTTCAGATCATAGTGATCTTCGTTGAGGATATCCTCGGCCCTGATCATATCCCGGTTGTCATCCGTGCTTTTATTCCAGGGCATGCCGGCCAGATAATCCAGATAAGTCCGGGAAACATTGTATTCCGGTGAAGCGGGATTGATCCGCTCCAGCCTCTTGATTTCGGTATCGGCAATCTTTTTCACATCCTCCGGAAGACCGGCCTCTTCAATGCGCCGGCGCAACTCGTTCATGTCAGATACACGCGGGTCTTCCTCGCCCAGTTCATCCTGGATATGCTTCATCTGCTCCCGGAGGATATACTCCTTCTGGTTCTTGCCGACCTTGCGGGTAACCTCGTTGGTCACCTCGCTTTTGACCTGCATGCGCTGCACTTCATTGGTCAGATGCACATAGACCTTTTTGAGGCGCTCCAGCGGATCGATCGTTTCCAGTAAATCCTGCAGATCAGCCACCGGCAGGTTGACATATAACGCCACCAGATCGGAAAGCCGGGCCGGATTGTCGATGTAGTCGATCATCTTCATGACATCGTCAGGAAGCGGTTTGCCATAGGAAAGGGAGATCTTCAGAAGGGCATTGAGGCTTTGCACCAGTGCGTCGGAGACCATATTCTTCTCCACAAACTCGCGTACCACCTCTGCGCGGGCCATCAGTAGCGACCCGGCCTGCTCGATATCCAGGACGTGTAACCGGCTGACCCCTTCAAGGGTTACCTTGAATTTGTTGTCCCCCACCTTCTTGATCTGGTTGACCTTGCAGAGAGTGCCGATCTCGTAGATTTCACTCAACAAGTTACCACTTACGGCTTCTGGGCGGTGCAGCACCATCCCCACAAATTTATCGTAATTGTCGGCTTCGGTAAAGGTCTGCAACTCACGATCATTAACAAAAACCGGAAAGATCATGTAGGGGAAGGAGACAATCTCTTTCTGGGAATAAAGCGGGATTCTCTCTGGGATCTCGATAGTGCTGTGGGGCATGGTGTTCAATCCTTTAGTAAGGTGGCTATGGGGCAGTGTCAATTGTTAAACTGTACCATACTATGCCGTACATTTAAAGCAAACCTGATGTCGGGGCGCTGCTTGCCGCGCCCCGATTGGGCGGAGCAAACGCCGCCCCTACCATTGACATGTTTAATTAACGCCGTAATAACCTTGACTAAGTCGGACGACCATCACGGACATTGACATTCACCACCCGGACCGCGGCGTCTGCGCCTGCCAGGTCACGGTATAGCAGGATCAGGAAACGGATTGTCACCAGACGGTGGATGGCGGCCTGGGTAAGACGGTAGAACCAGCGCCTGATCGTTGTGGGGGAAGAGCTGCCGAGAAGCAGCGGGCAATAATCCGAGAGCTGCAATGAGACGCGGACACCTTCTGTTTGTTCTTCAACGCCAAACCGCAGCTCACCTCGCTCGCACTGGTGCGGCTGCACCAGCAATCCGCCGCAGATGCGCAGCACCAAGGAGGCATCCTCTGTGACAGCAGGCAGGAAACTGATCAGGCTTTTCCCGGTGCCGAGCAGGCGGAATTCTACGCCTGTCGGCAGCGTGCAGGGCCGGATAATGGAGACCGTACAACTGCGGATGTAGGACAGATAACGGTTTAACAGGATTTCCGGCGAAAGACCTGTTGCTAGTGACGGGTGAAAGACACCCCACTGGATGGAGAACACCGATGAATCCTCCACCAGCACCTGCTGACAGGCGATCTCCTGTTCGCGCTGTTTGGCTCCCATCCGGTCAACCCCTTGTCATGCGTCTGATGAGGCCAAGCCCCAGTTGTTCGATCCACCAGGAAGTGCTATGGGGGTTTGGCTGTCGGGACATTTGTCAGTATTTCCTTTGAACTTTTGATCTCCCATTCTGCCACCGGAATCAGATCTTGCAAACCATTTTCCTCCATACAGAACGACATTTTCTTGCCTTCCGACGAAGTTGTGGCACAATGCCCTACATGGATATCAAGCAAGGAACAGTATTAATTTCCGGGGCAACCGGGTTTATCGGCAAACGGCTGACCAGGACCCTGCTGAATCAGGGGTACCGGGTTCGCTGCATGGTACGCAAGGATGCTGCCGCAATTCTCGAGGGTGCGGAGATCGTCAAGGCCGACATGCTGGATCGTACTTCTCTGGAGCAAGCCATGGAGGGGATAGACACCGCATTCTATCTGGTGCATTCCATGGCCGGGGGACGCGGCGGTTTTGAACGGCGCGACCGTGAAGCTGCCAATAATTTTGTCCGGGCCGCCGAAAAGGCCGCTGTGCGCCGGGTCATCTACCTGGGCGGCCTGGGCGAAACCGGAGACGACCTGTCCGAGCACCTCAAAAGCCGCCTGGAGGTGGCCGACATACTCCGTTCTGGGAAATTCGCCACCACCTTTCTGCGGGCAGCCGTGATCATCGGCGCCGGCGGGGCTTCATTCGAGCTGGTGCGGGGACTGGTGAAGCGCCTGCCCGTGATGATCACCCCCCGCTGGGTATCTACCCGCTGCCAGCCGATCGCAGTGGATGACGTGATCACCTATCTGGCCGGTTGTCTGGCAAACGAGCTTACAACGGGCTGCACCTTTGATATCGGCGGACCGGACATCCTGACCTATCGTGAGATGATGGAACATTTTGCACGTCTGGAAGGAAAACCTTTGTGGATCGTGCCGGTTCCGGTCCTGACCCCAAAACTCTCCTCGTACTGGGTCGCCCTCTTCAGCACGGTGCCGCCGTCCGTCTCCATGCCGCTCATTGAGGGGCTGAGCAACGAGGTCATCTGCCGGGACAACTCCATCCGGGCGCTGGTTCCGCTGCAGCTGACGCCCTACGATGCAGCGGTACAACGAGCGCTGGAAGAAGAGTCCAATACTTCAGCATCACTACAACAGTGAGAACATCATAGTGGAAGGAGAAACAACCATGAAGAAGATCGGAGTTGTTCTGTCAGGATGTGGCGTGCGTGACGGCAGTGAGATCCACGAGGCTGTTTTTACCCTGCTGGCAATTGACCGGCATGGCGCCAAGGCGGTCTGCATGGCGCCCAATGCCGATTTTCCGGTAACCAACCACCTGACCATGCAGGAAACCGGGGAGAAGCGCAATGCCCTGGTGGAATCGGCCCGCATTGCCCGGGGCGACATCCGGGACATCAAGGAAGTCAAGGCGGCTGATCTGGACGCCATCATCTTCCCAGGAGGTTTCGGCGCTGCCAAGAACCTGTGCGACTTCGCCATGAAGGGCGCTGCGGCATCGATCCATCCCGAGGTGGCTCGCCTGCTGAAAGAGGTGGCTGCCGCCGGCAAGCCGATCGGCGCCATCTGCATCGCCCCTGTTCTGATCGCGGCACTGCTCGGCAAGGAATTAAGCCCTACCGTGACCATCGGCAATGATGAGGGAACCGCGGCCGAGATCGCAAAGACCGGTGCAACCCACCAGGATTGTCCGGTAACCGAGTTCGTCATCGACCGGAAACACAAGATTGTCTCCACGCCGGCCTACATGCTGGCGACCCATATCTCCGAGGCCTACGAGGGAATCGACAAGTGCGTTACGGAAGTCATCGCCCTGACGTAAGCAACTTCGGACAATAGTAAGGATAAGGCACGGAACAACCACTTCCGTGCCTTTATTTGTCATCTGCTGCAAACACGAGAGGAAATCCGCTTAAATGAAGTTGACCCTGTTTCTGATCTTCGCCGCCATAACCGCCTTCAGCTACTGGCTGCGCCACATCAATCTGCAGCACCTCAAACAGCATGGTTCCAAGGTGCCGCAGGGTTTTGAGGGCGCCATCGATGAAGATAAACTCCGCACCAGCACGGCCTACACCTTCGATTCCAGTCGTCTGGCCCTGTGGGACTCACTCTTCGACAATGTCCTGTTGATTATCTTCCTTTTCGGCGGAGTAATTGCCCTGTATGACCGCTTTATCGTCAGCCTGCATGGATCATTCCTCGTCTCGGCTATCCTCTTTTTTCTGCTGCTGACCTGGTTCCAGACCCTGCTGGGAATCCCCTTTGACCTGTACGGCACCTTCCGCGTCGAGGCCCGTTACGGCTTCAATACCACCACTTTCCGGCTCTGGATGACCGACTTCCTGAAATCTCAGGCCATTGGCTCCGCACTGCTGGCCTTCCTGGTCGCCGTCGTATTCTGGCTGATCAGCTGGAGCCCCCAGCACTGGTGGATCTGGGTGTGGGGTTTCATGGCGGTTTTCAGCCTGTTCATGATGTTCCTCTCACCCTATGTGATCGAACCCCTGTTCAATAAATTCGAGCCGGTCACCGAAGAGGGGCTGGAGGATGAGATCCGGATCATGATGGAAAAGGCGGGCCTCAAGGTTGGGCGGGTCATGCAGATGGACGCATCAAAACGGAGCAGGCACTCCAACGCCTATTTCACCGGCATCGGCCGGGTAAAGCGCATTGTGCTCTACGACACCCTGATCAAGCAGATGACCCATGGAGAGATCGTAGCGGTACTGGCCCATGAGATCGGCCATTGGAAAAAGGGGCATATCTGGAAACGGCTGCTTTGGGCGGAGATCATGGCACTGGCGGGGTCGTGGGTCAGCTTCAGGATGCTGGCCTGGCCGGGATTGCCGGGTCTGCTCGGACTGCCGCCGGACATCTCTCTTCCGGCAAAAATGCTGGTGCTTGGTTTTGTCGCCTCTTTGGCCCTGTTTCCGCTCGGACCGTTTTCGGCCTGGCGGTCGCGCTGCCATGAGCGCGAGGCCGACCGCTTCGCCGCCGATCTGACCGGCCGGCCTCAGGACCTGGCATCGGCCCTGGTCAAACTGTCGGTGGAAAACCTTTCCAACCTCTTTCCGCACCCGTTTTATGCGATCTTCCACTATTCCCATCCTCCGGCAGTGGAGCGGGTGCGAACACTTCTGGAATGGGCCGAAACCAGCAGACAGAACTGAAACAGTATTATTCCTTTGCGTACAGCACTGCCACGGCGCGAGCTTTGCCCTTGCCTGCTGCAACCATGCCGTGGGGTCGTCCGGAATCGTAGTAGATACTGTCACCTAAACGCAGATGAATTATTTCGTCATCATAATGGAGATCCAGTTCCCCCTCTGTAACATACAGAAACTCTTCGTCACCTTCGTGCTTGAAGAAAAGCTTGTCATCCCAATCCTGCCTTTCAAATTCCACCAGAAAAGGCTCCATATGCTTGTGGCGCAAACCCTGGGCCAGGGAATGATACAGGTAGGGTCGCGAAACATCATTGACAATAGGACGTGGCGCTGAATCAACCTCCCGCACATCCTCCCGCTTGGTCAGCACGTAATTCTGGCGGTTTCCCTCATCCTCAAAGAAGAAGTGGATGCCGACATTCAGTCCTTTGGCAATCTTGAGCAGTGTCGCCAGTGGGGGCACTACCTGCTCATTTTCGATCTGGGACAACAGCGGTTTGGACAGGGTTGTCAGGTTTGAAAGTTCCTGCAGGGTCAATCTTTTTTTCTGACGAAGCGTCCGGATTTTGCCTCCGATACGGAATCCCTTGATCTGTGCCTTGATGTCGCCCACGCTGCCCTCCTCACCCGGTATAAATAGGTGTTATACCAATTCCAAATCAAAGCGCTATCTTCGTTGGCTCGTCTTCGGCTCCTCAACGTACTATTTGTACGCCTCGGCGCCTCAATCCTCGCCGTCTTGATTTCATCTTTGATTAGAAATTGGAATTACCTAGTATGCCCGCTATGTTTGCACAAACTAACCGGCGATTCAATAACATTATTATGGCTGGTAAAACAGGGCGCCTGGAGAGCAGTGTCTAACATGAATTCCATTGACATAACTCATAAATCTAGTTACCATTTTACAGTTTTAGCCCCCCATTCCCATCTGCACTGCTGAGAGAACCATGTTACGTTCACACCAATTTCTAGTATGCATGTTCATATGCTCCCTTGCCCTGTCCGGATGCTCCGGCAAAGGGGAGTCACCACTTTACCTGGAATCGAATCGCAAGGCCGGCGAAGCGGAAGCTCCGGTCAAGGACCTACCGGCCGACATCCTCTCCGCCCAGAAGGCCTTCAGCACCGTGGCCAAGAAGGTCACCCCCTGCGTGGTCAACATCTCCACCATCAGCAAAAAGAAGATGATCCAGCCATTCTTCGAGATGTCGCCACTTTTCGAGGATTTTTTCGGCGGTCCCCAGTACCGGCGGGACAAAAGCCTGGGCTCGGGCTTCATTATCAGCACGGATGGTTATATCGTCACCAATGACCATGTGGTGCGCGACGCCGAGAGCATTCAGGTCAAACTTTCCAACGACAAGGTTTACGATGCCAAGGTGGTGGGAGGCGACCATAAAACCGATATCGCCGTAATCAAGATCTCGGCTTCCGAACTTCCCACCGCGGTTCTGGGGGATTCGGACAAACTGGATGTCGGTCAATGGGCCATCGCCATCGGCAATCCCTTCGGACTTGACCGAACCATGACCGTGGGGGTCATTTCAGCTACCGGGCGATCCAATATGGGCATTGAAACCTACGAAAACTTCATCCAGACCGATGCCTCCATCAACCCCGGCAACTCCGGCGGACCGCTGCTGAACGTCTATGGCGAGGTAATCGGCATCAATACCGCAATCGTGGCCGCCGGACAAGGCATAGGCTTTGCCATTCCGGTAAACATGGCCAAACCGATCTTCTCCCAGCTGATCAAGAAGGGAAGCGTCAGCCGAGGCTGGATGGGTGTGACTATCCAGCCGGTCACCGAGGAACTGGCCAGATCGTTCGGATTGAGCCAGGCAAAAGGGGCCCTGGTCAATGACGTCATGAAGGGGAGCCCTTCAGAAAAAGCCGGCATACTTCAAGGTGATGTCATCACCGCCTTCAACGGCACCGAGGTCAAGGACCCCTCGCACCTGCAGCGCCTGGTTGCTGAGTCGGCTGTTGGCAAACCAGCCAGGGTTACGGTCTTCCGTGACGGCAAAACCATCGATTTAAGCCTCTCCCTGACGAGTGCGGAAAACGCGCCAAGAGTGCAACGTGAACCTGGCGGAGGCGGACGGCAGGGGCAGGGGCAGAACGATCCGCTCGGTTTGATGGTCGATGAAGCGGAACAGGGTGCCGGCGTAATCGTAATAGATGTGGCACGGGGCAGCGCAGCGGCAGAGGCGGGCATACGGCGCGGTGACGTGATCGTTTCCATCAATCGTAAAAAAATCTCCACCGTTGGCGACTATCAGCGTATAATGAAAAACGTAACTCGTGGCACCAACCTGACCATCCTGGTACGGCGCGGCGATGCAAACATCTTCTTTGCCTTGAGGTTTCAATAGTACGCAACATTTAACACTACCTGAGTGTGAGGGCATACAAACATGCACATGATTGACAATCCGGTTTCGGCAAAACGGTTGGCGCGGGCCATCATCTCCGACGTGGCCATGTACAACAAGGAGAAGGTGGAAAGCGGCATAAAAAACGACAACATCTTTGACGTCCTCCAGGAAGAGCTGGAAGAAGGACGGCAACATTTTTTCTCACGGGTGCCGCCCGAGCTGGATCCCCAAACCCTCTTCGACATCGCCATGGTGGATGTGCTCATCAAACGGGCCGGCAAAATCGAATCTTTCATCTGGTAGCTTACCGCAGTACCGTACACTATTCTGAAGGCGCGCCCTCAACGGGTGCGCCTTTCATTTTGATAAGTTCCCAAACCCTGATAAACAGGATAAGTAAGTTAAAAGGAAGAAACCCTTACATGAATAACAGTATACTGACATTTCCCCTTGACTCTGAACCGATGCGACTCGACCTGTACCTGTGCCGCGAATTGCAGGGCGAAACCCGTACCACTGTCCAGCGACTGATCGAGACCGGCAACGTGCTGGTGGATGGCAAACAGGTCAAGGCGTCGCTGAAACTGAAGGGGGACGAGCAGATCTCGGTTGATATACCGCCGCTGCAAGCCGCCGAGCCGCAGCCTGAATCGATTCCTCTGGAGGTGCTCTACGAGGATGGCGACCTGATCGTCATCAACAAGAAGGCCGGAATGGTGGTGCACCCCGGTCCGGGCAACAGCTCCGGCACCCTGGTCAATGCCCTGCTGGCCCACTGTACCGACCTGTCAGGCATTGGTGGCGAACTGCGGCCCGGCATCGTCCTCCGCCTGGACAAAGACACATCAGGTGTGCTCGTAGCAGCCAAGAACGACCATGCCCATCACTCACTCTCATCCCAGTTCAGTGTCCATTCCATCAAGCGGATCTATCAGGCATTGGTCTACGGAAGTCCGGCGGAGGATACGGGGAAGATCGAAGGGATTATCGGCCGGCACCCGACTGAACGGCTGCGGCAGTCCGGCAAGGCGCGTCACGGCAAGCACGCCGTTACCCGCTGGCGGGTAAAGGAACGTTACAACAGGATCAGCCTGGTGGAGCTTCGCCTGGAGACCGGCCGCACCCATCAGATCCGCGTTCATCTGACAGAGGCCGGCTTCCCGCTTCTGGGGGATCAGCTCTACCTTGACGGCGGCCGGGTCAATAACCTGCCCGACACTCAACTGCGCGGCATGATCAACAAGCTCGGCCGTCAGGCACTGCATGCCCAAACCCTCGGATTCATCCATCCTTCAAGCAACGAGTATATGGAATTCAGCGCCGATCTGCCGGAGGACATGGCAACAGTCATCGCTTATCTCCGCCAGAAGGCAGAGGCGTAGGAGCCATACCGGCATAGCACCCTTGGCTGTCAAGCTCATAACGGAGCGTATACTGCCTAACGTTTAATCCCCTTTTTCTCCTTGCTGCGGTAATACTCGCGCATCTCCCTGATCTGACGCTTCACCTCGCGGCGCAGCTCCGGTGGCTCCAGCACCTCGGCGTGGGCGCCGTAGGAAAGTATCCAGGAAACCAGCTCCATCTCTCCTGCTGCCTCAAATTCTATTGTAACCCGACCCTCGCGATCGGTACTGACCTTCTGCCCAGGCTGCCACAAACGGTCCTTGACACTATGGGCGATCTCGGAGGAAAAACGGACGGACACCGTCATGGGCGTATCACTGACCAGGCCAAAGGCAGCGCTGAAATGGTCTTCCGGCTTATACCCCTCGGGAATCTCGAAGCGCTGCCGGGTCAGCTCGATGCCCCGCACCCGTTCCAGTGCGAACAGGCGCATGGCCTTGCGGTTGTGGGCATACCCCAGTATATAGATGCCGCCCTTGTGAAACACCATGGTGTAAGGGTCAACATCATACTCCTCAGAGGCACCCCGTCCTTTTTTGGCATAGACCAGCCGCACCCGATACTGGTGAAGCAAAGCCCGCTGGAGCCCCTCCATATGGGCTGCCGCAGCTGAATAATCGCGGGCTCCGTGCATTATGGGCAGTGAAACGCGCGCAATACGCTCCAGGTGGGCGGCGTAGCGGTCCGGCAGAACAGAGGTAACCGTGCGGAACAACTCTTCGATCTCCGCCTGGAAAGGGGTTCCAGCCAGGTGAACCCCCAGTGAGCGGAGCAGGTAAAGGGACATCAGCTGATTAAGGGTAAAGGTCATGGGGGGAATATTGCGTGATTTGGTCAGGAAGCTGTAGGCCTTCTTCCCGTCCAGCCATTCCGAGGTCAGGGCATAGCCGGCCTCCTGTACAGCATTGAGGTCGCGATGGATGGTACGACGGTCAACATCGCACTCCTGTGCCAGATCATCCAGGGTCATACTCCGTCGCGCTTCCAGCAAACGGATGATGGTATGGAGACGCCCTGCCTGAGAATATTTTTTCGTTGGTTTGCCCTTTTGCATATTCCCTCCTTGCTGAAAATCAATTTCTGACTACAATGGGTACCTGATAAATCCCGGTAAATGTAAAGGTATTGTAATCGATTGAGCCATTTTGACAATACATTTCTGACGTATGCTGTCATGCTGCATGACTGGCTCAGCCAGCCTGGCTTCAGCTCGCTGTTCCTGATGAGCTTCCTGGCCTCCACCCTTCTGCCCATAGGGTCCGAATGGCTGCTGGCACTGATGCTGGCCAAAGGCTTCCACGCACCGGCCACGATCCTGACCGCCACCGCCGGAAATTACCTGGGCGCGGTCACCACTTATCTGGTTGGCGTCTACGGAGGCCGATGGCTGATCGAACGGCTCTTTCGGGTCTCTGCGGAACAGCAGGAACAGGCACGGCATTACTACCGCCGCTACGGAACCTTCTCGCTCTTTTTCTCCTGGGTTCCGATCATCGGTGATCCACTCTGCCTGGTGGGAGGGCTTATGCGTATAAATTTCTGGCTTTTCACCGCCCTGGTTGCCTCGGGCAAACTGTTGCGCTATATTATTACGGCCTGGATAACCTTGGAAGCCATCGGTTGAAGAGGGGATCAGAACAGCTGGAGGACTCATGGAAACACCACAGAACGGCAACGGATCGGAAAGCAGCTCGGTGCTGCGCTTCAAAGGGTATGACCGCATCATGGGGAACATATCCTGGCTGCTGATCGCCCTGGTGGCTCTTGACATCAAATTGATGCCGACAGATCATTCCAGCCTGATATTCCTGGCCGGATTTTGCCTGCTGCTGTTCATCTACAACTTCAATGCCCGCTATGGCCTGCTTTCCAAACGTTTCAGCCAGTTCAAGACCTTTGTCGATCTTATGGTATTCCTGGCCTTTATCGTAGCAGTCTGCTGGTACACCGGACGCATCACCAGCCCGTTCATGTCTCTGATCTACCTGATCCTGATGGCCACCGCCCTGACCCAGGGACGACGGATCACCTATCTGATGGCAGGTCTTGCCATAACCTCTTACATCCTGCTGGCCTCGGTAGACTTCCGCGAGCTTAACTACTATCTGACCAACATCCTGGAGCTGTTTCCCTACATGCTGATCGCTCATCTGGGAGCCATGCTGGCCGGAGAGACGGAAACCGCGCGCAAGGAAGTGGAAAGGCTCTCTTTGACCGACGAGGTCACCGGCATCAACAACATGCGCAACTTCTTTATTCTTGCCAATATCCAGGAAAAACTCGCAAAACGTCATAATCGTAAATTTGCCATCTGCATGATCGACGCCGACAATCTCAAAAAGATCAATGACCAGCATGGCCATTTCGCCGGGACCGAACTGATCCGGCAGGTGGCCGCAATGATCACCGCCAACATCCGCGGTTCCGACATCTGCGCCCGCTACGGCGGTGACGAATTTGTCATCATGTTTACCGAAACCAGCAAGTATGAGGTGGCTGCTGCCGTTGAACGGATCGTGAACGGCATGGCTGCGACACCCTTTGCGTTTGAAAAAGCATTCCTTACTACCACACTCTCGGCCGGACTGGCCGATTATCCGGAAGATGGTGATGATGCAAGAACCGTCATGACCAATGCCGATGAAGCCATGTACGTCAGCAAACGCACCGGCAAAAACCGGCTGACACTCTTCGGAGACAGCATGAACAACAACTCCTGCGACAAACAGGGTGACTCCCCGGCATGACCGAAACCACCCTGCTGACAGCCATTGACCACCACTTTGCCGTCTTTATCAACCGTCTCGACAACGCACCCTGTGAGGAACTCTGGCTGGCAGCAGCCCTGACCAGCGCCGCCGCGGGCCGTGGCCATATCTGCCTCGATCTGGCAGAGGCTGCTGAATCCGATATCATTCCCTTTAAATCCCCATCAAAGCTGCTCGGGACACCAACAGCACAACGCTGGCAGGAAGCGCTGCTTTCCTGCAGCACGGTGGGACGTCCTGGTTATTATACACCGCTGGTGCTGGACGGTGCAGGCAGGCTTTACCTGAATCGTTCCTGGCAAAATGAGCTGCGCGTGGCTGACAACATCCTTTCCCGGCTGCCCCCCTTGCCGTTCGACCATGAACTCCTCCGAGCCGGTCTTGACCGCTATTTCCCATCACAGTCCCAGGGAGTGGACTGGCAGCGAATCGCGGCCACGGCTGCCGTTTCCCGGCGTTTCACCGTTATAACCGGCGGTCCTGGCACCGGCAAAACCACAACCGTAGCCCGTATCCTGGCCCTTCTTATTGAACAGGCCGGGGAGCAGGCGCCGACCATCGCCCTGGCCGCACCCACCGGCAAAGCGGCCATGCGGCTGCGGCAATCCCTGCTGCAGTCAATAAAACAGATGGAGCTGACCGAGGCCGTCCGCAACCGGATGCCGGATACGGTGCAGACCATCCATCGACTGCTTGGGGTGATCCCCAACGCTGCAGCCTTCCGCCACAACAGTGACAATCCCCTTGGCTGCGATATACTGGTGGTGGACGAAGTCTCCATGGTTGATCTGCCGCTCATGTCCCGCCTGGTGGAGGCACTGAAGGATGATGCGCGCCTGATCCTGCTGGGCGACCAGGATCAGCTGGCTTCAGTCGAAGCCGGGGCGGTGCTGGCCGATATCTGCAACCATGGTGTTCAACTTCCGTTTTCAGCGGAATTCCGCAGCACGCTTGAAAGGTGCTGCTGCCCGCTTCCTGCGGAAAACGTCTCGACCCTGGATGCCAGCTGCCAATCGCCCCTGGCGGACAGCATCATCAATCTGAGAACCAGCTACCGTTTTGGAAACGACAGCGGCATCGGAAACCTGAGCCGCCTGATCAACGAAGGCAATAGCTCTGCCGCCCTCGAACTGCTGCAAGCCAATACGCATTGCGACCTGCTCTGGAGGCCACTGCCGTCGAGGCATGATTTCGACGCTGCCTTTTCAGCAGCCGTGCGCGATGCCTACGGCGCATACGCAAACGCAACCACCCCAGAGACGGCTCTGGATGAATTGGAGCGCTTCCGGGTGCTCTCACCCCACCGGGATGGGATTTGCGGGGTAGGGAACCTGAACCGGCTGACCGCAAACGCCTTGGGGCTAAGCCGGGCGGAGTGGCAGGCATTGTGCACTCTCTTGCCGATAATGGTAACCGGCAACAACTATGAGCTGGGGCTGTTCAATGGCGATACCGCGGTATTGATGAACAACACCACCGACGGCCGGCTGACAGCCTTCTTCCCCACCCCGGAGGGAGGGCTGCGCAGCTTGTCACCGCTCCGCCTGCCGCCATACGAGACCGCCTTTGCACTGACCGTCCATAAAAGCCAGGGTTCGGAATTTGAGCGGGTGCTTCTGATCCTGCCGGAGCGGATCTCCGAGGCGCTCAGCCGTGAAATGTTGTACACCGCCGTCACCAGGGCACGCAGCCGGGTGGAAATATGGGGAACTGAAGAGGTATTCCGGTATGCCGTAGAACAGCGCAATGTGCGGAATTCCGGACTCAGAGAGCGTTTATGGGGTACAGGTCCAAGAGCAGAGGATACGGAGGTGTCATGAAAATCTTCATCAGCGGTGGGACCGGATTTGTGGGCGGACATCTGACCCGTGAACTCCTGAACAGAGGGCACGAACTGCGTCTTCTCGTGCATCGAAGCGGTGCGAAGGTCGAGGGTGTGGAGCAAATAGAAGGTGATATCACCCACCTGGAAGATTTTGCAGGAGCAATCAAGGGGTGCGACGCTGTCATCAACCTGGTGGGGATCATCAGGGAGTTCCCTTCACAAGGGGCGACCTTTGAAAAGCTGCATGTGCAGGCCACGGCCAACATACTGGCGGCGGCCCAAAAGGGAGGCGTCAGACGCTACCTGCAGATGTCGGCGCTGGGGACTCGGCCGAATGCGGTGTCCCAGTACCACAAGACCAAGTTTCGTGCCGAGGAACTGGTGCGCGCCAGCGGTCTTGAGTGGACCATAATGCGCCCCTCTCTGATCTACGGCCCAAAGGACGCCTTTATCAACATGCTGGCTGACCAGCTGCGTACGGTCCCGGTCATGCCGGTCATCGGCAACGGACTTTATCGCCTCCAGCCGATCCACGCCGACGATGTCGCCCGCTGTTTTGCGCTGGCGCTGGAACAGCCAGAAACCATCGGACAGTGTTACGAACTGTGCGGCAACGACCGGTTAAGCTATCTGGAACTGTTGGACACCGTGGCCGCCGCCATGGGTAAATCCGCACCATTCAAGCCCCGTGCACCACTTGGCCTGATGAAGCTGATCATACCGGTCATGCAGAACATCCCACAGTTTCCCATCACCTCGGACCAGTTGCAGATGCTGATCGAGGAAAATATCTGCGATGGCGGGTGGAAACAGACGTTTAACTTTGAACCTATTGATTTTAAACAGGGAATTGCTGCTTACCTGAAACCTTGAGCCGGCATCAACTTGACACCGGTATTGTTTTAGTGTACAAAACAGCATGTTTAAATTCCTTGTAAATATCATTGGCTCAAATAAGCACTGTATGTCCGCCTTGGCAGTAATCCTGGCGGCAGTTATCAGCGCTCCTTCATCTGCCCGGGCAGATTCAGAGAAGTTGATGGAACTTCTTGAAAACATCGTCTTTAACGGGAGCAAACACGGTCCCGCCGAGGGGTTTGCCTCCTATTACGCCTCCCGTTTCATCGGCAAAAGGACCAGCTCGGGTCATCGTTACCATCCCGAAAAAATGACCGCCGCCCATCACAGCCTGCCCCTGGGAACAGTCGTACGTGTGGTGAATCCATCCACCAAACAGGAAGTCCAGGTTACTGTCAACGACCGCTGCGCCCGCAAACCGTTCCACTTCATCGACCTCTCCCGTGCCGCCGCCAAGAAGATCGGGCTGTGGGGCAAAGGGAAGATCAAGGTCGTCATCATCCCGCTGCTGGAGGATCCACTGCAAGAACCGGTATAATATCCGGCCTGGTCAAATATTATCTCCCCCGCGTCCAACATTCTTACCACTCAGACATCTTCATCCCCCGTATCAGACAATTACCTGAATCCGTGATACCGAAACGCCGAAGCGCGCGGAATGCCGGTGTTGACCGTCGTTTACGCCGGAACAAGCCTGTTATACAGGGTGTCCTCCGTCGAACAGTCACTTTGCCAGGGAAAGTCAAAACATAAGGCGTTCCGGGCAAGTGAAGGCGTGAAGGCGACATGGATTCAGGAATAAATTTCAAACTAAAAGCTCCAACTTCTGCAGAGTGGCACACCTCATGCTATTTAATGATGACGGAGGAACCTACCATGAGCAAAACCATACTTATTTGTGATGACGAACCGACCATCAGGATGCACCTGAAGACCATGCTGATTGAACTCGGCTTCGATGATGTGCTGGAGTGCGGAGACGGGAAAAGTGCCGTGGATATGGCTTTGGCGAGCTTTCCCGACATGGCGATTCTGGATGTGTCCATGCCGAAGATGGATGGCATAACCGCAGCCGGAGAGATCCGAAAGAAGCTGAAAATACCGATACTGCTCCTGACTAACGCCTATGACAGCATGACTGTCAAACGGGCATCGGAATGCGGAATTGCCGCTTTTATGACCAAGCCGTTGCGTGAACAGGATCTTTTGCCGGCAATCGAACTTGCCCTGGCGCATACCGATGAGGTTGAGGACCTCAAGGAAAAGATTGATGACCTCAAGGAGATTATCGAGAACCGCAAGATCATTGAAAAAGCCAAAGGGGTGCTGATGAATATCGGCCGCATATCCGAGTCAGAGGCCTACCGGGAGATGCAGAAACTGGCCATGGACAAGCGCAAGACCCTGCGCCAGATTGCCGATGGGATTTTGAAGGCGAACTGAAAAGCCATCTCACGCGGAGACGCGGAGGACGTGGAGAACTTCAAAACAACAGCCTGCCTACGGGATAACACCAAATTCATGGGATAAACAAGTAGCCTTTATGTTGCCCATCTTGTTGACCTGATATTCGGCCTTTTCCCGCGTTCTCCGCGTCTCCGCGTGCACCTATATCGTTTTTCAGCGACGCTTGCCCTTCAATAGTTCCTTCCCACTGGGCTGGCCGCAACCAGCTGCCCGGTGAGCAGTTCGATTTCGTTGATCACCTTTCTGTCCATCTTCTTCAGCCACCGTTGGGGGATACTCTCCATGCCGTAATACGCGCCCGCCAGCATGCCGCAGATGGCACCGGTCGTATCGGCATCAGCGCCCTGGTTGACTGTTCCCACAAGGCATTCCTCGAAGCTCCTCCCCCGGAAAAACCAGTGGAAAACAGTTTGAAGCGTATCCACAACATAGCCGGTTGCCAGGCCACGGTACGGCTCGAAGCAAAAGGTCGGAAAACGGGCCACCAACCCATCCGCCTGGCGCCGCAGGCGGGTCTTTGACGCCCCGCAAAGCGCAAGATGCAGTAATTCCCCCAGACAGATGCAGGCGGCATCGGACACCGGATTGTTATGGGTAAGATGACCCTGCTCCAGTGCATATTTTTTAAGCAATTCTTCGTCCGGCAGTGAATAAAGCGCCACCGGCAGGATGCGCATGGCCGCACCGTTGCCGGCATCCCACTCGTTAGGCGGGACCTCCAGAGTGCCGTTCAGCATATGGGCGCGGATCCCCTTGCGGCAGGTGTCGCCGCAGTCCACGGGCCGCGATTTGAGCCAGCCGGCAAAATGACGCGCAATCGCCTCCAGCGACCAGCTCTGGGCCTCGACGATTGCCCGGGCAATACAGAGCGCCATCTCCGTATCATCAGTCACCTGCCCCGGCCTCAGCCGCAGCCACCCGCCGCCGATGATCTCTTTGAAAACCCCGTACTTGGCCTGGATCTCGGTAACGGTCATGAACTCCACCGTGGCGCCCAGGGCATCGCCAATGGCCATGCCGATAAAGGCAGCCCGGGCTCGTTCGCGGATTTCATCCAGATTGTAGTGGTTGAACATCGAATATTCCTTTCACCACGGAGACACGGCCAAAAGCAGGCGCTTCTAAGTGAGTCACGGAAGTATATGCAATTCGTAATCCATGATGCCTGCTCAAATTATATGCATATGCTTGGGGGGCTACAGCACAGACCTATGTTTTTGTAATTTCCTTTCGAAAGCCTTGTTCCGATTATTTCAGGTTTTCTCAGTGTCTCCGTGCCTCCGTGGTGCGCCTTTAAAAAATGGCACGTTCTATGCTTTGAGCCTGACAGTACAGGCAACGGCGCCCGCGGGATAACTCCTGCGGGCGCTTTTATTTTTGAAGGAGGAATTGACCATGGCAACAGCATGCGAGATGAAGAATAGAATCCAGGGTCACCCCTGTTTCGGAGGCAACCACCACAAGAACGGTCGCATGCATCTGGCAGTGGCGCCCAAATGCAATATAAAATGCGGGTACTGTACCCGCAATCATGACTGCGCCAACGAATCAAGGCCAGGCGTGACCAGTCGCCTGCTGACACCGCTGGAAGCGATTGAAAGGGTGCGCGAGGTCATGGCCAGTCCGGTGGTGGGTCCGATCATCAAGGTAATCGGCATTGCCGGACCAGGCGACCCGTTGGCCAATGAGCAGACCTTCGAGACCTTTAAGCTGGTCAAAGAGGAATTCCCGCACCTGATGCTCTGCATGAGCACCAACGGGCTGCTGCTGCCGGAATCCATCGACCGCCTCCATGAATTGGGGCTGCACAGCCTGACCGTCACCATCAACGCTGTTGATCCGAAGGTTGGGGCGCGGATCTACAAGCACATCAGCTACCACGGCAAGCATTATACCGGTGTGGAAGCCGCCGAAATCCTGATCGCCAACCAGTTCGAAGGGCTGAAACGGGCGGGCGAACTGGGCATGACCATCAAGGTCAATTCCGTGCTGGTGCCCGGCGTCAACGACGATCAGATCCCGCTGATCGCCGCCAGGGTAAAAATGTTGGGGGCATTCGTGATGAACATCATGCCGATCATCCCGCAGGCGGATTTTGCGGATATCGAGCCGCCCAGCGAGGTCCGCATGGCCGAGATCCGGCGGGCCAACGAGGGGATCATCGGCCAGTTTGCCCATTGCAAGCAGTGCCGGGCCGATGCCATCGGACTGATCGGGCAGGATGTGACGATCGGGGAGTCGGCGTGTGCAGTGCCGGCCTGACAATGACTATTGAACCATTTTGCAAGGAAGACATTGCATCCTTCCTGAAGTTGGCCTTCTGCGAGGGTTGGCTGGTAGATCCATGGGAATTCGATTTTCTGCTGTCTGCATTTCCTGAGGGCTGTCTCTGTGTGCGGAATGAGTCGGGCATGGGTATCGGCTTTGTCACCTCGCTGAAGCATGAGCGCAGCGGCTGGATCGGCAACCTGATAGTCAGTGCACAACATCGCGGGCAAGGGATAGGTGAGGAGCTATTTCTGCGGGCTTTTCAGAACCTTCGCGCAACAGGGGCCGACACCTGCTGGCTGACCGCCTCGAAACAGGGGCAATCCCTGTATGAAAAATACGGCTTCACTGCGATTGACTCCATCATCCGCTGGACCGGAACCGGGCGGCAGCGACACACAATTCCTTCTGAGCAATCCAACTTTGACTCGTCTGAACAGATAACAGGCTACTTCGATTGCATGGCCTGGGGTGACCGTCGCGACACTTTACTGGAAGCGACCAGCGAGCGAGGCACGCTACTGCTTCAGGAGTCAGGCTTTCTGGTAGCGCAGCCGTGTGGAGAGGCCATCCAGCTCGGCCCCTTTTCGGCTCTGGACGACAGCACGGCGGAACATCTCTTTAATGCCGCGCTTCACACGGTACCAAGGGGGACCGAGGTCTGCCTGGATGCGCCGGCATCGAACCGTTCGGCGCTTTTGATGTTCAATCGGAGGCGTATGCGGATCGCCGGGACCACGGAGCTGATGTATGCCGGCATGAAGCCCGACTATCACCCGGAATACCTGTTCGGACTGGCAACCATGGGGAGCTGCGGGTAGGGGACTTAAATCAGGAAAACCTCCGAGGTTTTATAAGCCCCGGAGGTTGAGATGTGGCTTCTTGAAAGAGAAACGGGTACCTGGAGGTCGATCAACCTGTTGATTACAACTTGAACTGGCGCACCAGTCGCTGCAACTCCTCGGCATTTCCGCTCAGTTGCGCGGCGGCCGTGGCTGATTCCTGTGCCCCCTGTGAAGTCTGCTGAACAACCTCGGTGATCTGCTGCATGTTGCTGGATATCTCGCCGGTCGTGGCGGTCTGCTCTTCAGCGGCGGTAGCGATCTGGTTGACCTGCATGGCAACTGCATTGATCTGCTCCAGTATGTCGCGCAACGCCGCACCGGATTTAGCCGCTTCCATGGTGCCTGTCTCCACCTGCTGCACCCCCTGCTCCATGGCGGCAACAGCCCCCTTGGTTTCATTCTGAATAGCCTTGATCATTTCACCGATCTCTCGGGTGGCGCGGGTGGTCCGCTCTGCCAGGGCGCGTACCTCATCGGCGACAACCGCAAATCCACGCCCCTGTTCACCGGCCCGGGCGGCCTCGATGGCGGCGTTCAACGCCAGCAGGTTGGTCTGGTCGGCAATATCTTCAATTGTTCCGATGATTGCTCCGATCTGGTCGCTGCGCGCTCCCAGACTTTCCACTGTTTTGGCTGACACCTGAACCTTTTCTGCAATCTGCCCCATGACCATAACGGTTTTTTCTACCACCGCTGAACCATTCTGGGCGGATTGGGATGCCCGCTGTGCCCCCTCGGCCGCCATCTGGCAGTTCTGTGCTATATCGCCGGATGTGGCCGACATTTCTTCGCCGGCAGTGGCCACGGTACCGGCCTGGGCTGCCACCTCCTCGGCACCGGTGGCGATCCGTTCAGCGGTTGAATGAAGTTGGCTGCTGGCTGAGGCCACTTGGGAAGAAGTTGTCGAAATTTGGCTTATGATGCCGTGCAACTTCTCAATGAAAAGGTTGAACATACGGCTGACCTGGGCGATTTCGTCGTTTCCGCTTGCGTCAAGGCGTTTGGTCAGATCGCCTTCACCCTGGGCAATGTCAGTGGTACGTGCAAGGAATATTGCCAGCGGCTTGGTTATGGAGCGGATAATGAGAACCGCCAGCAGCGAAGCCAAGATAAGCGCGATAACGGCAAGGGCGATTATCGTGATCTGAATTTTGCTGCTGCCGACAGCCGCATCTTTAACCATATCCTCCATCTTCTTGTCTTTGACTGTGGCATACTCGTTCACCATGGTCTCCGACAGGTGGGTAGCCTCCTTGTAGCTTCCTATAGCCTTGTTGGCATCCTGGGTACTGGCAACCTCACCCGATTTAATCTGGCCATATACCTTGTTAAACCCTGTAGCATAATCATCAATGTGTTTGGTGGCGGTTTTGATGGTTTCCCTGTTTTTTTCATTATCTTCTAATTTCAAGATCGCTTCTATCCGCTTGTGAAAATGCCCAAGGGTCTCATCCCACTTTTTCTTGTATTCTTCTATTTTGGTGGCATCTCCCATGTTGATAAAGAGATCTTTTTCATAACGTCGGAGCATGTTGATGTTGGCTCGCGATCGTTGGCCATATTCAACTAAAGCAGCATCTGTTTTAGCAATCTCATTGACATACCCCTCCAGTTTGTTCATGCCCCAATAGCCAGCGCCACCGATTACAGCCAGAAGAAGCAAGATGATAGCGAATGCAGCAAATAGTCTGGTACTAATTTTCAGGTTTGATAACATGACACTCTCCATTGAGTGATTTATACTTCCATATGCCAAAGATTCATCTGCTTCAGGCAGCCTACTAGAAGGATAGTGTAGCTTACTATTTCTGAATCACAACTGGAATTTACCAACCAGCCGTTTCAACTCATCAGCCTGCCGCGCCAGTTGCCCGGATGCCTGGGCCGATTCTTCGGCTCCTCTGGCGGTTATCTGAACCACCTCGGTAATCCGCAACATGTTGCTGGAAATTTCGCTGGTGGTTGCGGTCTGCTCCTCTGCTGCGGTGGCTATCTGATTGACCTGCATGGTGACGTCGTTGATCTGCTCCAGTATCTGCTGCAGCGCCTTGCCGGACCGGGACGCCTCGTCGGTCCCGGTTTCCACCTCGCGAACCCCCAACTCCATGGCGGTTACTGCCCCTTTGGTCTCGGCCTGGATCGTTTTTATCATCTCGCCGATCTCGCGAGTAGCCCTGGTGGTCCGTTCGGCAAGCGCCCTTACCTCGTCGGCCACAACCGCAAACCCTCTCCCCTGTTCACCGGCCCGGGCGGCCTCAATGGCAGCGTTCAAAGCCAACAGGTTGGTCTGGTCGGCAATGTCTTCAATTGTTCCGATGATTGCCCCGATCTGGTCGCTACGCGATCCAAGGCTTTGGACTGTTCGGGCTGTTGCGCTCACCTGCTCCGCAATCCTGGCCATGACCTTCACAGTGCCATTAACCACCTGCGTGCCGTCATGCGCAGCCTGGCTGGCCCGCTGTCCACCTTCAGCCGCCATCTGGCAGTTCTGGGCAATATCGCCCGATGTGGCCGACATTTCCTCTCCAGCTGTGGCAACGGTGGTGGCCTGGTTGACCACCTCCCCGGCATTGTCGGCAATCTGTTCGGAGGACGAATGCAGCTGATTTGAGGCAGTTGCAATACTGTCGGCTGATTGTGAAACCTGATACACCATCAGACGAAGGTTATCCACCATTTCCCGCATCGCCCCCAGAACGCTCAGCGAACCACCTTTTGCCTCCACATTGAGTGAAAGATCACCATCGGCGACTTTTCTGGCGATTTCTGCGACATAACTTGGATCGCCACCGAGTTGAGCAGTTATGCTTCGGATGAGGACAAAGAATATCCCCAGAACAATCGCGAAAAAAAGCAGCCCGATGGTAACAGTGACAATTGTTGCGTTGCGTTGCATGGCAGATGCGCGTTTTTCAGTTTCCGCATTTGTAGCGTTCGTGAGGGAAACAATTTCGTCAATGGCCTTGCGATGGACTTCATAAGCCGGCGACAAGACATCAAGTACTATCTTTTCTGCCAAGGCGTGGTTATTTGCCGCCAGAGCGGGAAAAAAATCCTTTTCAGCGCTGTTGTAGAAGGTAACAGCCGGTTTGTATGAAGAATCCAGCAGAAGGGCTTTGGTCTTTCCTTCCGGCAGATCCTTGTCCCAGTATTTGTGGCGATCATCGTATTCAGAGCGGAGTTTTTTGAAGCGTTCCAGGAAAGGTGGGATTTTTGCGGCATCCTTTTCCGTCATCGCCTGCAATACCACCAGATACGATTCTATTATGTATTCAGGTGGCGGGAGAATATCGGCAATCAGATCCTTGCCGCGGACGATATCCTGATAAACCGGGCCATTAACCTTGATTCGCTCGGTGTAGAACCGCATCACGGTCATCAGGATGATTATCCCGACAGCGATGACCATACAGGTTGCAACAAGTTTCGACTTGAGACTCAGCTTGCTGGCAGCATTCCCCATAATAACATTCTCCTCGCAAATATAAAATGCGGCCTGGAGACGCCATTGTCTTGAGCCATGAAAAGCTGGACATAATTACAAATCGCACACTTACCTGCGCGAATTATAGTTTTAATTAATTTCATGTCAAGCAATAGTTACAGGAAAATAACTATAGTTATTAATGCGAACTGACTAATGCTGCGGTATCATTAGGCATGAAGACAGCGCCAACATCAGGCATATACCGAATAAATTATCGCAGGCGCCACCGGATGTTGAGATGTACTGACTGACGGAGCTGGCTTCTCCAAGGGGAATCGGCCAGCACTACTCCTCGCGCAAGATTTTTAAGATATATTGTTGCAATGAAACATAATTCTATTATACTGGAACGGTAATAACTATAGTGTTTATGATCTGTTGTTGCGGTCTCCAACCCTGACGGAGGTTTCATATGCGCAAAAAAAATGCTGTTGAGCACGGTGACGCAAAACACGGTTTTTCTGACCATGATTGTTCCATTGGCCAGATTCTCAGGGAGCGCGGGGTTTCACGCCGTGATTTCCTCAAGTTCTGCTCGGTCATGACGGCAGCAATGGCGCTTCCCGCTTCTTTTGCCCCCAGGGTTGCCCAGGCGCTGGATGAGGTTAAGCGGCCGACCCTTGTCTGGCTTGAGATGCAGAGCTGCACCGGTGACAGCGAAGCGCTGCTCCGCTCTGCCAACCCGACCGTAGCGGAGATCATACTGGATATCCTTTCCGTGGATTATCACGAGACCATCATGGCAGCGGCAGGTCATCAGGCGGAAGCCGCTCTTGACAAGGCCATCGCGGACTTCAAAGGCAAATATATCTGCGTGGTTGAAGGTTCCATTTCCATGAAGGATGACGGTGTCTACGGCACCACCGGCGGCAAGACGCACCTTGAACGCGCCCGCCAGGTCTGCGGCGGCGCATTGGCAACCATCGCGGTAGGGACATGCGCCTCCTACGGCGGGATTGCCGCGGCAGTCCCGAATCCGACCGGTGCGGTTGGAGTCAGGGAGGCCGTGCCCGGCGCGACCGTGGTAAACCTTCCCGGATGTCCGGTCAACGCCGACAACCTGACCGCCACCATTGTTCATTATCTGGTCTTCGGCAAGATCCCGGCCCTTGACAGCCATGGCCGACCGCTCTTTGCCTATGGCAAGCGGATACACGACAACTGCGAACGCCGCCCGCATTTCGATGCCGGCCAATATGTGGAACAGTGGGGCGATGATGGCCATCGCAAAGGTTTCTGCCTCTACAAGATGGGATGCAAGGGGCCGGCCACATTCCATAACTGCCCGAGCCAGCGTTACAATGAAAAAACCAGTTGGCCGGTGGCCTCTGGACATGGTTGCGCGGGATGTTCCGAACCGGCATTTTGGGATACCATGTCGCCGATGTACAAACGCCTGCCGAATGTACCAGGCTTTGGTGTTGAGGCTACTGCAGACAAGATCGGTATCGGCCTCGTGGCCGGCGCTGCCGCTGCGTTTGCAGTCCATGGCGTCTTGAGCGCCTTGCGCAAGGACAAAGAACCTGCCGATGAAACCAAGGAGGATTGAGATATGGCCAAGATAGTTGTTGACCCGATTACCAGGATCGAAGGGCACCTTCGCATCGA
Source organism: Geobacterales bacterium (assembly GCA_041738275.1). Classification (GTDB taxonomy): domain Bacteria; phylum Desulfobacterota; class Desulfuromonadia; order Geobacterales; family Pseudopelobacteraceae; genus JACPFJ01. The sequence goes on along the minus strand of JBGSQD010000218.1, from coordinate 3,161 downwards.
GGCCGAGGTGAATAACGGCACGATCATTGATGCCTGGAGTTCAGCTACCATGTTCCGGGGTATCGAGAAAATCCTCAGGGGGCGCGATCCGCGCGATGCGTGGTTCTGGACCCAGCGGTTCTGCGGTGTCTGCACGACAGTGCACTCAATCGCTTCAGTCCGTGCCGTTGAAAATGCCCTCAAGATAAAGATCCCGCCCAATGCGGAACTTATTCGAAACATCATTATCGGCACACAAAATATCCAGGATCATGTCATCCATTTTTACCATCTCCATGCCCTGGACTGGGTGGACATTACCTCCGGACTCAAAGCCGATCCTGCCAAGACATCTGCCCTGGCCGCATCCATCTCGGATTGGCCCAACAATTCCGCCACCTATTTCAAGGGTGTCCAGGACAAGCTCAAGGCGTTTGTGTCATCCGGCCGGCTGGGGCCGTTTGCCAATGCCTACTGGGGGCATCCAGCCTACAAGCTGCCGCCGGAAGCCAACCTGATGGCAACCGCCCATTACCTGGAGGCCCTGGAATGGCAGAAGGACGTTATCAAGGTTCATGCCATCCTCGGGAGCAAGAATCCGCATCCGCAGACATTCCTGGTCGGAGGTATGGCGATCCCCATAGACCCTGACTCCCAAAACGCCCTGAATGCCGACAAGTTGATCGAGATCAAGCGCCTTTTGAAAAAAGCCCAGGATTTCGTGGAAAAGGTGTATATACCGGACCTGCTGGCTGTTGCCTCCTTTTACAAGGATTGGGCAGCCATCGGTGGCGGGGTCGGCAACTACATGTGCTATGGGGAGTTCCCGGATGCCAACGGCAACATGTGGTTCCCGGCCGGAGCGATCCTGAACAAGGATTTATCCAAGGTTGTCAAGGTTGATCAGGGCAAGATCGCTGAATACGTGGACCACTCATGGTTTGACAACTCAGCGGGCGCCGGAAAAGGGCTGCACCCGTACGATGGGGAAACCGAAGTCCGCTACACCGGCCCCAAACCGCCATATGAGCACCTTGACACCAATGCCAAGTATTCATTCGTAAAATCACCGCGCTATGATGAAAAGGCCATGGAGGTCGGTCCGCTGTCCCGCGTCCTGGTGGCCTATGCCTCCGGGCACAAAGAGACGAAAGCTGTTGTAGATCTTGTCCTCGGCAAACTGGGGGTTGGCGCCGGAGCGCTCTTCTCGACCCTTGGCCGTACCGCTGCCCGGGGCATCGACTGCCTGCTGAACGCCCAGCAGACCCCCAAATTCCTGGATGAACTGATCAACAACATCTCCAAGGGGGACTACCGCATCCACTCCAATGAGAAGTGGGAGCCTGCCGAATGGCCGGCAGAGGCGAGCGGTTATGGCATGCACGAGGCGCCGCGCGGAGCGCTCGGTCACTGGATCAAGATCAAGGACAAGAAGATTTTCAATTATCAGGCGGTTGTGCCTTCAACCTGGAATGCCTCGCCCCGTGATGCCAAGGGACAACGGGGGCCGTACGAGGCTGCCCTGGTCGGCACCCCGATTGCCGATCCCAACAAGCCGCTGGAGATTTTACGCACCATTCACTCCTTTGACCCATGCCTTGCCTGCGCCGTTCATGTCCTGGATGCAAACGGCAACGAAATGGTCAAGGTCAAGGTGTCCTAGCCGAGCCAAGGGGGATAGCAATGAGCGAAACTTGTAAATTCAAAAGTTATATCTGGGAACTGCCGGTCAGGTGCTGCCACTGGATCAATGTGGTCGCCATCATCATACTGTCGGTCACCGGGTTTTTTATCGGCACTCCGTACTCCTTCGGCCAATCGGCCTCCGACTTCACCATGGGCTGGATCAGGTTCATCCATTTCACAGCCGCCTATGCCTTTACAGTAAGCCTAGTGTCACGGGTTATCTGGTCTTTCATCGGCAATAAATACTCCGGATGGCGGGAGTTCTTTCCGTTTGCCACCGCTGAAGGGCGGGATAAAATGGCCAAGATGCTTCGATACTACATGTTTATCGATAAGAAAGTACCGGAGACCGTCGGCCATAATCCAATGGCAACAACCGCCTATACGTCCCTGTTTGCCCTGTACCTGCTGATAATTCTGACCGGGTTTGCCATGTATGCCAATCATGCCCCGAATGGCCTGATGCATAAATCGCTTGGTTTCATGTATGCGCTGTTCGGCATCCAGTGGATGCGGCTTGCCCACCATATCAGCATGTGGTTTATCTTCGGCTTTGTCATTAACCACGTCTACAGTGCCTGGCTGATGGATATCAAGGAACGTGGCGGCGAGATATCGAGCATGTTCAGCGGCTACAAATTTACGGTGAACAAGAAATAATTCCAATTACAGATCAAGGATGATATCAAGGCGGCGAGGATTGAGGCTGCGATGCGTACAATACCGTACGTTGAGCAGTCGAAGACGAGCCAACGAAGATAGGGCCTTGATATGGAATTGGCATAACAACAGCCGTGCAGGACAGACCAAAGGGCGCACCGTTTGTGTGCGCCCTTTTTTTATGAGATCAGCTGAGTACCATGCAAAAGCCCAAACTATCGACTACACGCGGAGATTCAATGAACCTGCAACCTGTTTCAAAGCCGATCGTGCTTATCCTCGGTATCGGCAATCTGGTGATGAGCGACGACGGTGTCGGGGTCAAGGTCGTTCAAAAACTGCAAAGAGAATATGTACTGCCTGATTTCGTGGATATCATGGATGGCGGTACGCTGGGATTGGATATTCTGCCGCGACTGGAAGACATAGAGCGCCTGATCGTGGTGGATGCGGTAGAAACAGGCAACATTCCCGGAACTTTGGTGAGGCTGGTTGGTGATGAAATTCCGCTGGCCCTGGAAACAAAGGTTTCTCCACACCAGATGGGCCTCAAGGACCTTTTGACCGTTTCACTGCTGATGGGACATACACCTCGTGAAATGGTGCTTGTTGGCGTACAGCCGGGCAGCATCGAGATGGATACCGAATTGACTCCGGAGGTGGGTGTGCAGGTGGATGTCATGCTTGACCTGATTCTGAAGGAGCTGGCTGAATGGGGTATCCCGGCAATACGAATAATTCCAATTCCAGATCAAGGATGATATCAAGGCGGCGAGGATTGAGGCTGCGAGGCGTACATGGCAGTACGTTGAGCAGCCGAAGACGAGCCAAGATCG
>JBGSQD010000343.1:0-47345 GCA_041738275.1 Geobacterales bacterium | reverse complement strand
CGCCTGTATCACCTGCCACAGCAAGGCGGAAAACTATGTGATCAGCATTTACATTGCCAAGCGTGACAACAGTGATCCTGAATCAAGACCCAATCTGGTCCTTTATGAGGACCTGCTGAAACTTGCCAACAATGAGAACGTACAATATCTTATCGATAAAAACCGCGACAGCTATATCTCCTTGGACGAGCTGAGAAAGTTCAACCGAGATCCTTCCAACAAGGACATGTATCTGAAGGCAATGCTGACTCCGGTTAAGCCTACCCATTCCTTCCAGACATTCGATAATCGCTGGGATTGTACCTTCTGCCATGCATCAGGACCAGAAATCATGCAGACCAGCTATCTGTCATTCCCGGAACAAAACGGAACCTTCCGGCAGGTGGCTGTGGAAAAGGGAGCGGCAATTGATGCCCTGCAAGCCATCCCCAACTTCTACCTGATGGGCTCCAGCCGCAACGCCATACTCAACAAGATTGGCCTGCTCATCATCATTGGTGGATTGATCATGCCGGTCGGACACGGGTTCCTCCGCTTCCTGAGCAGAAAAAACAGACAATAAAGGAGTTACGCCATGAGCTCAAAGATGATCTATCTTCAACCGATTCCCGTTCGTATCTGGCACTGGCTCAACGCCTTGGGAATAGTAACCCTGTGTATCTCTGGCGCCCAAATCCGCTTCCCTGAATATGTAACATTGTTAGGCAGCTATCGTTCCGCAATCATGCTGCACAACACCGCAGGGATCGTAGTGGCACTCTCGTTTTCCATCTGGTTCTTCTACTACAAGCTTGTGTCTGACTCCATAGCGGACATCTACATTCCCAAGCTGAGCGATCTGACAACAGGACTATTCCGGCAGGTAATCTTCTATTTCTTTGCCTATTTCTTTGGTGCACCCAACCCGCACCATGCAACACCGGAAAGCAAGTTCAACCCGCTCCAGAAATCTGCTTATCTGGCCATCATGTTTGTCATTATGCCTTTCGTCAGCCTGACCGGTATCCTGCTTATGAATATGGGACCCATGCGTGAAATAGTACTTATGGTCGGTGGCATCAAGATCCTTGTCGCCATACACTTCCTGATGGCTTGCACACTCTGCGCCTTTATTTTTACCCATGTTTACCTGGCAACCCTGGGTTCAACGCCACTGGCCTATTTCAAACCGATGTGGACCGGCTGGGAAAAGGTTGAACATCATGGCACCTAGCATTCACACTAACACCAGCGGATACACCCGTTTTTCTGCGGCTGGTCGGACATCGGCACTAAACCGACCGACCGGCCGCAGAGAGATTCAGAGACATAGATGGGCCGTGATTCAAGTGTTGTTAATGAGCAGCCCACGGAAGCGGCAAAGAAAAGAAAAATCCATCTTGATGCGAAACCTGCTTGTAACAACCCACGGAAAACAATCAACAGAACCTTCGGAAAATCACCTTGACTCCAACGCAGATCACCAGCACGATCATACCTCCAAAGCAGACATTGATGATCTGTACAACAATTCACGCAACGGCCTTTGGGGACTGCTGATATTCCTGGGGGCCAGTGCGATTGCCCTGTACTTCAGCAAACATAGTCTGGCCAGCTCGCTTCCGTCAGGCATTATGGATCAACTCGGTTCAACACCTCCCGTAATCCTGATCAATTACGTGTTTGGCGCCTCCACCCTCAGCTCCCTTATTATCATCGCCGGAAGAATCTATAAGGATCGGGAACCTGGCAGGACATCGACCCACCTCTGGTTCAGGGTGTTCTTTTATCTGCTGTACTTCATCTCCGGCGCCTTGGGCGACTACTTCAATATGGTGTTTATTTCCGGGCTCGTCGTCCTTGGGCTTCAACATTACAATGTCTGGAATTACTACTTGCGGGCTATCGAAATCAATGCGTGCAAATGCAACAACATGGACACGTTGGATAGCTGAAATTTCAATTACCACTATCATTCCTGTTTCACAGGAATTTTTCTGCTGCGCTGGAATAATCCTTTCTCGCCCCACCCCTACTAAAACATCCTATAATACTGTTTATAAAGGCTTTACCACGTATTTTCATTATCTATCTCTACTTACCACTTTTCAGTAAAGAGTTATTAAAATCAGATCGCATATTTGCTAACATGCTGATTCAACTGATTTTATTAAATTAAATTTAGTTTATTGGCTAATTTTATATTATTGGCACCCGGATTGCTTATTATATAGATATCGATCAAGCAATATCACTTTGTAAAAGGAGCATGTCATGAAACCATACACAAATTCCAGCAAGACAAAAAAAGTAATCAACCTGATGATAATAGGCATGGTGGTAGCGGGAGCAGTTATTTTTGGGGTGGTAAACCAGGCGTCTTCCGGAAGAGAGTTGGTGTCCTCACTGTTTCTTGCATTTTTTGGCGCCATCATCACTGTCCAGATCATCCCAGGTATCGTGCTGCTCGGTTCAATACTTAAAGGCATCATCAATCTCGGGCGCAAACAGGTACCCGCAGAAGCAACAGTTCACCACGACACGCACAAATAGTAATGAATATATCGTTGCAAGAATGAGCATATCCAAGGAGGCGCAATCATGTTACGAAATCTTATTAGCACATTACTGGGAAAACAATCCAAAGCCCCTTCGGGAAATGATATTAACAACAGAACGGCACACAAACACGGCCATACCACCGAAGCAAACATCGATGATCTGTACATTAATTCACGTAGCGGCCTTTGGGGGTTGTTTGTTTTCCTGGCCGCCAGCGCAGTCGCCTTGTACTTCAGCAAACATAGCCTGGTCAGTTCGATTCCGGCCGGCATCATGGACCAGCTCGGTTCAACTCCTCCGGTCGTTCTTATCAATTGCGTGTTTGGCGCCTCCACCCTCAGCTCCCTGATTATCATCGCCGGAAGAATCTATAATGATCAGGAACCGGGTAACACATCGACTCACATGTGGTTCAGGATGTTCTTTTACCTGCTCTATTTCATCTCAGGCGCCCTGGGTGACTACTTCAACATGGTTTTTATTTCCGGGCTCGTCGTCCTCGGTCTTCAGCATTACAATGTCTGGAATTACTACATGCAGGCCATAGAATCAAATATGGACAAATACACCAGCATGAATACCTATAACAGCTGGTTATCAAAAAAATAGTAAGCAAATACGAATAGTTCCAGCGTTCTATTGGCGGACAACATAGTTTGAGGGATTTATTAAAGGAATAGCGGTTGGTCCTGCTTCAATTAACCAGCCGCTATATTATGAGGGGTTTAAACAGGCATACACTTGGTACTGTAAAAACATGTTCAATCGGAGTATAGTATGATCAGATGATTAAACAGGAACATTAAGGCCATGAAAACAGGAGACCAGCCATGCCTCCGTTCGTTGAACTCATAGTAGTTGTTGTCATCATGTTAGTGGCCTTTTTCATGGTATTTCTGTTAATGTTCCTGCTGGCACTTTTTCTGGCTCCCATCGAAAGGAGCCTCTCCAAGATGATCTGGGCCAATACGTCGCCACCTGTTCCTGCTGCCCCCCAAGGATCGTTCAAGGACTTCAGCAAGAAACACAACTAAACCACAGACTCAGTTGTTTCAGTCATCCTTAAACACGTTGCTAAACTCACCACTATCTTTTCATCGCCTCATCCATCACTTTATACGCACAGAACTCCCCGCACATGGTACAAGCCCCGTGGTCGGAAACCGGTGAGTTAGCCCTGAATTCACGGGCTTTATCGGGATCCAGCGCCAGGGCAAACTGTCCCTCCCAATCAAGTTTCTTTCGGCACTTTGCCATTGCGATATCCTTGTCCATGGCCCCCTTGACCCCCTTGGCAATATCAGCGGCATGGGCAGCGATACGAGAAGCAATCACGCCGTCGCGCACATCCTGTACATCCGGCAGGCGCAGATGCTCTGAGGGGGTGACGTAACAGAGGAAGTCTGCCCCGGCAGCGGCGGCAATGGCCCCGCCAATGGCGCAGGTGATGTGGTCGTAACCAGGTGCGATGTCAGTCACCAGCGGTCCCAGGACATAGAAGGGCGCGCCGTGGCAGAGACGCTTCTGAAGCTGGATGTTGGTCTGAATCTGGTTGAGCGGCACATGACCGGGACCTTCGATCATGACCTGCACACCGGCGTCCTGAGCCCGCTGGGTCAACTCACCCAGGATAATCAGTTCGTGAATCTGGGCACGGTCAGTGGCATCGGCCAGACAGCCGGGACGGAAGCCATCCCCCAGCGAGAGGGTCATGTCATACTCTTTCGTGATTGCCAGCAGTTTGTCGAAGTGCTCGAAAAGCGGGTTTTCCTGATTATTGTAGCGCATCCACTCGATGGTAAAGGCCCCGCCGCGGGAAACCACGTCCATGATACGTCCCTCGTTCTTCATCCGTTCAACTGTACTGAGCGTGACACCGCAATGTACCGTGATGAAGTCCACGCCGTCCTCGGCATGCTTGACGATGCCGGCAAAAATGTCGTCCACGGTCATGTCGACAATAGCCTTTTTCTTGACCCGCACCGCATCCAGCGCTGCCTGGTAGAGTGGTACGCTGCCGATGCAGGCTGTTGTCTCGGCAATGATGGCGCGGCGGATTTCGTCCACCGGACCGCCGGTGGATAGATCCATGATGGCGTCTGCCCCGTATTTTACGGCGATACGGGCCTTTTCCAGCTCCTTCTGCATGTCGGTGTCATCGGAGGATGAACCGATATTGGCGTTGATCTTGGTGCGCAGCCCCGTACCCACCGGAAGAGGTATGCCGTTCAGATGCTTGATGTTATGGCAGATAACTATGTTTCCTGCCGCAATGCCGTCACGGATAAATTCCGGCAGCACTCCTTCGGCTACGGCTGCTGCCTGCATCTGCTCGGTGATTACTCCCCTGCGGGCGTATTCTAACTGGGTCATGTTGGTATCCTTTATCTGATTTCCTGTGCAGCGAGGTAATGGTTGATCGGACTGTGTCCCTTGCCCAGAGGGCGGGCCATTTGTATGGCCGCGGTTATGAAACCTTTGGCCTTTTCCACGGCGCTGGCCAAAGGTTCTCCCTGGGCCAGAAAGGTCGAAATAGCCGAGGCGTAGGAACATCCTGTGCCGTGGGTGTTGCTGGTAAAGATCCGCTCGGCGGAAAAAGTGCGACACTCGTTGCCGTCAAAAAGCAAGTCGGTGGAATTCTGTCCGGAGAGATGCCCACCCTTGATCAGGACATTGGCCGCGCCCAGCGCATGCAGGGCCCGTGCAGCCTGTTCCATCTCGGCTTCCGAGCGTATCTGGGTACCCAGCAGACGTTCTGCCTCCGGTATGTTTGGTGTCAGCAGATAAGCCTGGGGTAACAGCTGCTCGCTAAAGATGAAAGTCGCATCCCGGTCCATCAGTGCTGCCCCCCCCTTGGCGATCATAACCGGATCTATCACCAGCGGGAGCATGGTCGGAAGGTCACTCAACCGCTCAGCCAGTGCGGAGATGATGGCAGGCGTGTTCAGCATTCCGGTTTTAATGACATCGATCGGAATGTCGGACAGTACGGTGTCCAGTTGGTCGATAACAAATGAGGGCGGCAGGCCATGAATGGAGGAAACGCCCCGTGTATTTTGTGCCGTCAGCGCAGTCAGCACGCTGGCCGCATAAGTCCCCAGCAAGGTTATGGTCTTGATATCGGCCTGAATACCGGCGCCGCCACCCGAGTCACTTCCGGCAATCGTCAGGACCGAACCGCGGGGAAAGGTGCGGTTACGGTTAAACAGAAGCTTCAATTCCGCAGCAGCAATATCAGGACGCGGACATGACAGCACCGAAGAGATCACTGCCAAGGCATCGGCACCGGCATCGATCACCCGGCAGGCGTTGCTGGTAGTGATGCCGCCGATGGCAACTACCTGCAGTTTTATCTTGTCACAGATGATCGAGAGACCTGTAGTGCCGGGAATATGGGTTACAGCCTTGCTGTCAGTCGGGTACATGGCGCCGAAACCGATGTAGTCGGCTCCTTCCAGTTCGGCCTGCAGGGCTTCATCCAGGTTATGAGTCGACTTGCCGATAATCTTGCCGGCACCCAACAGTTCCCGGGCTGCCGATATACTGCCGTCATCCTGCCCCAGATGGACACCATCGGCATCCAGTTCACGGGCAAGCTGAGCATCGTCATTGATGATGAAAACAACACCAAAGCTTCGGCAGAGATTTTTCAGTTCCTCCCCCTCGGCTAGACAGAGCCCATGACTTTTCCCCTTGGCCCGGTATTGCAGGACGGAAACCCCGCCACGCAACGCCATCCGCACGCGAGCAACCAGATTGTCGCCCTGATCGGTGATAAGATAGACCCCGGTAATGGCAAGCGGTTGTGCCATCTTGTTGACAACGAGCCGAAAAGGTCTGTTGCTGTCGCTCATTGAGGTGGTCCTCTGCCCCGGATAAATGGAATAAGTGCTTTTACATAAACAGTTTTCTGCCCTGAGGAGCAGAAAACAGTCGCCAACCTACAAAAAAAACCGCGCTGATGAAAAAATCAGGCGGCTAGATTACTGAACAATCTCGCGAGCCGCTTTCCTACGCCGGTGTGAACCGGATCAGGTTCAAAGGGTCTGATTCCGAGGAATCATCTCAGTTCGTTAGAACTCCCCTAGGGCCTTACAGAGGAGTAAGACTACTGGATTCAGCCTCTCCTGTCAATATCTATGACGGCTGGCAGGTATTTTGAGCCCCCGTTTATCTTTACAGCTACCGGTAGACATGCTAATAACCGTGATAATAATAATCACCTAAACCGTTATCAAACGTTATCAAGCGGGCTTGTGAAGTTGTTTTCTGCCAAATAGCTGAAAGTTGTTTCATTTTAATAAACATCTTTTAAAAAGGAGCATGTCAGTTTTGTACGACAGCCGTCCCACATTCGCCGAGATTGATCTCAGTGCACTGCGCCACAACTATCAGATCATCCGATCATCCATACCCCGCAAGGCGGAGATTTTGGCAGTGGTCAAGGCCGATGCCTATGGTCACGGCTTCATGGATATCAGTCGCGAGCTGGAAAGTCTGGGAGTCAATGCATTTGGCGTAGCCTTCCTGGCCGAGGGGATCCAGCTCCGCAAATCCGGCATTGACAAGCCGATCCTGCTGTTGGGCGGAGTCTATCCCGGCCAGGAGCGAAAATGCATCGGCTACAATCTTTCCACCATCGTCTTTACCCTGGAGCAGGCCCAGGCCCTGAATCACACCGCAGGCAAACTCTTCCGCAAGGCACAGATTCACCTCAAGATCGATACCGGCATGGGGCGTCTGGGAATTCAATACGCTGATACCCCGGCATTTCTCATGGAACTGAAGAAGCTACCTAACGTTGCATTGGAGGGAGTGATATCCCACTTTGCCAGCGCCGATGAACTGGATGAGTCAGGCCAGCATTTTACCCGGCTCCAGACAGAACGTTTTGCCTGGGTGCTGGCTGAGGCCCGCAAGGCAGGCTTCATACCGCGTTATGTTCACATCGCCAACAGCGCCGCCGCCCTGCTGCGCGATATCCCCGGCTGCAATCTGGTCAGGCCCGGCATCGCCTTTTACGGAGCTATCCCGTCGCCGGATTTCCAGGGAAAACTCAATCTGAAACCGGTCATGCGCCTTAAAAGCCGCATCGCCATGCTCAAATGGGTGGAAGCGGACACTACCATCAGTTATGCCCGCCGCTTCACCACCAGCAACAGGACCCTGGTCGCCAGCGTCCCGGTCGGCTACGCGGACGGCTATCCCCGCACCCTCACCAATCGGGGCGAGGTTCTGGTTAACGGCCAGAGGGCAAGGGTCTCAGGCACGGTTTGCATGGATTGGATCATGCTGGATGTAACCGGGATCCCTGGTGTCGCCGTTGGTGACGAGGTCGTGCTGATCGGTTCCGACAATGCCGGCCATTGCATTCACGCCGAGGATCTGGCCGTAGCGGCCGGCACCATCCCTTACGAAATTTTCTGCGGCATCAGCAAAAGGGTGCCGCGGGTTTATTTAAAATAGCCGTGTTCCCAAACTAAAATAGAATTTATTCGATTCAAAGGCATGAAAATCATGATTAAACTGACACAGATGGTGCGTGCCGCAGGTTGAGCCGCCAAACTGGGCCCTGAAGGCCTGGCGAAAGCCCTGGACGGGCTTTGGGCAACCGAACGTGATAAAAACCTGCTTGTGGGACCGGAAACTTCTGATGATGCCGGGGTCTACAGGATAGGGGCGGACTGTGCCCTGGTGGAGACAGCCGATATCATCACCCCCTTGGTGGATGACCCTTTCACCTTCGGCCGAATTGCCGCTGCCAATGCAATTTCCGACATCTATGCCATGGGTGCGCGACCTGTCACCGCCATGAATCTGGTTTTTTTTCCTGCCTGTTCCATGCCGGGAGAGACGCTTCGGGAGATACTGGCAGGTGGGCAGAGCGTCCTGCAGGAGGCAGGCGTTTGTCTCGTTGGCGGCCACACCGTAGAGGACGATGAGCTGAAATACGGACTGTCCGTGACCGGACTGATTGCACCGGATGATATCGTCCGCAATTCCACTGCCCGGCCAGGGGATGTACTGGTTCTGACCAAACCCCTGGGGACCGGGATCATTTCGACCGCCATCAAGGGTGAGATGGCGCTGGAAGAGTCGATCACCGAGGCCAGCCGCTGGATGACCATACTCAATCGTGAAGCAGCGGATCTGATGCGAGCCTGCAAGGCCACTGCGGCAACCGACGTGACCGGATTCGGCATGATTGGCCATGCCAGCGAGATGGCTCGGGGGTCTGGGACAACCATACAGCTGGAGCTTGATTCGATTCCGCTGATGAACGGCGTCGCGGAGTTGGCGGCAGATGGTATGATTCCGGCCGGTTGTTACCGTAACCGCGACCACTATACCCCGCTCTGCACCTTTAATGAATGCAATACAGACAAGCTTTTACCACTATTTGATCCCCAGACCTCCGGAGGATTATTGATCGCCTTTTCGCCGGCTGACGCACAACGCTTTCTGGAACAAGCTGTCGAACAGGGCATCTTTGCCCGGAAAATCGGCCTTGTACTACCTTCACAATCACACCTGATAAGGCTGGTCTGACAAACTATGCACGCCCTTGCCGTTGACCTTGGCACCACCACCCTGGCAGCATCGCTGATCGATCTTGACAGCGGAAAGCGCCTGACCATAACCGGCAGCATGAATCCCCTGCGCAGATTCGGCGCCGACGTGGTATCGCTCCTGGATGCGGCTGTCAAATCCGCTGCCGTATTACAGGAGATGTCAACACTGATACGCGCGGAATTACGGCGTTTGGCAGAGGAGTTGTGCCAGAAAAGCGGCCTTGCCTGGAGCGAAGTAAGGCAGGTCGCCATTGCCGGCAATCCCGCCATGCAGCACATCCTGCTGGGACTGCCGGTCAGATCGCTGGCTTTTCCACCATACCGTCCGGTTTATACAACCGGCACACGTACAAATGCCGGTGATCTGGGTTGGGATGGAGATGCACAGGTCTACCTTTTTCCCATGCCTGGTGGTTTTGTGGGCGGCGATACTGTAGCCTTCCTGTACGGTGCGGAACCCGACAGCGCCACCCTCTGCCTGGACATGGGCACCAATGGCGAAATGGCACTGGTCATGGGGGAGACCATTTGGGCGACCTCGGCCGCGGCTGGGCCGGCCTTTGATGGCGGCAACCTTTCCTGCGGCATGGCTGCCCTGCCAGGCGCCATCAGCTCCGTCCGCATCGAGCAAGAACAGATAAAACTGATGGTGCTCGGCAATGTACCGCCTGAGGGCATCTGCGGCTCGGCAGCAATCGAAACGGTCAGCGAATTGCTGCGAAACGATATCCTCGAACCTGGAGGCAGGCTGCATGACAGTTCAGAGATCCCTTCAAACCTGGCGATGCGGATAATCAACCATGAACAGGCATCCGCCTTGGTGCTTTACCGGGATGTGCAGCGGCAGCTCCTGCTCACCCAACAGGATATCCGCCAGATCCAGCTGGCCAAGGGAGCTATCCGGGCAGGCCTGGAGGTGCTGGCCGAACGCGCGCGTATACGGTGCCAAGACTTACGTGCTGTACTTCTGACAGGATCTTTCGGAGCGGTTTTGCAACCAGAATGGCTTAAAACTATTGGAATTTTCGACAAAGGCATGATACAAATTACCCGTTTTATCCCAGAAGGGGCGCTAAACGGCGTAGAACGCGCATTGACAGCCAAAGATGACTTCATCTCCGTGGAACGCCTGGGAGAGCGGTTTAAAGTAGTGCCCCTCTCCGGCACGCCGCTTTTTGAAACAATGTTTATGAGATATATAGACTTCCCGCACCCTTGACACGATTCATACTCCATAACTACATCATAAAGCTTATAAACAGAATATGTGCGTTAACGAAATTATTTTCCGTAAGAAAAACGCAAAATACGACTTCTAACTTACCAAGGAGCAGAAACAATGGCCAAGATCACCAGGGCGCTGATCAGCGTCTCCGACAAAAGAGGCATCATCGAGTTTTCCAAAGTACTGGCCGGGTACGGCGTGGAGATACTTTCCACCGGCGGAACAGCCAAACTGCTGCGTGACGCCGGACTGGCCGTCAAGGATGTCTCCGAGTTCACAGGATTCCCCGAGATGCTGGACGGCCGGGTAAAGACCCTGCACCCCAAGGTACATGGCGGCCTGCTGGGCATGCGCTCCAATCCGGAGCACGTAGCCAAGATGAAAGAGCATGGCATCGAAAACATCGACATGGTGGTAGTCAACCTGTATCCCTTCGAGGCCACGACAGCCAAGGAAGGGTGCCACCTGGAGGACGCCATCGAGAACATCGACATCGGCGGCCCCACCATGCTGCGCTCCGCTGCAAAAAATTATCCGGACGTGACTGTCCTGGTGGATTCAGCCGATTACATAACGATTGTGGACGAGATGCAAGCAAACGACGGTGCAATTTCAGCAAAAACCAACTTCGGCCTGGCGGTCAAGGTTTTCCAACACACCGCCGCCTACGACGGAGCCATCTCAAATTATCTGGGGGCACGCCTGGGGCAGGAAGTCGATGCCTACCCCGCCACATTCACCATACAGGTCAAGAAGGCCCAAGACCTGCGTTACGGAGAAAACCCGCAGCAGTCAGCCGCCTTTTATGTGGAAAAGAATATCAACGAGCCGTGCGTATCCAATGCCAGCCAGTTGCAGGGCAAAGAGCTTTCCTTCAACAATATCATCGACCTGGATGCCGCTATCGAGACGGTCAAGGAGTTTGAAAACTCCGCGGCGGTTATCATCAAACACACCAATCCCTGTGGTGTAGCCCTGGGTGACACACCGCTCAGTGCTTACCTGAAGGCGCGGGAATGCGACCCTGTCTCCGCCTTCGGCGGCATAGTCGGTTTTAACCGCATGGTGGATGCCGAGACCGCAAAAGAGTTGACCTCCACCTTCCTGGAGGCGGTGATCGCGCCCGGCTATACGGACGAGGCGCTGGACATCTTTACCGCCAAAAAGAACGTGCGGGTCATGCAGGTGCCGCTGCTGACGGACTACACCCCCAGCGGTTACGACGTCAAGAAGGTGGTCGGCGGTCTCCTGATCCAGGGACGTGATCTGGGCATGGTCCAGGCCATCGATTGCCAGGTGGTTACCGAGCGGAAGCCCACGCCATCCGAATACGAGGCCCTGGATTTCGCCTGGCGGGTCGGCAAGCACGTCAAATCCAATGCCATTGTCTTCACCAGCCGTGACCAGACCGTAGGAATTGGCGCAGGACAGATGTCGCGGGTCGACTCCTCACGGATCGCCGTGCAGAAGTCACTGCTCCCCACCAGGGGAACAGTGCTGGCCTCAGACGCCTTCTTCCCCTTCCGTGACGGTGTTGATGCAGCTGCCGAGGCTGGTGTGACCGCCATTATCCAACCTGGCGGGAGTGTCCGCGACGAAGAGGTCATCAAGGCAGCCAATGAGCACGGCATTGCCATGATCTTCACCGGAATGAGGCACTTCCGACACTGATATAGCGCCATTTTCCTCCATATCAGTAATAGATTTCACCAATATTTGTTCGGAGACGTATCAAGCGTACGTCTCCGAACAATCGTTAATCTTCCTTGATCTTTCTATAAATAAAACCATTTTGAACTAAAGTATTACACAAGAGGTGTGAGTTTATGAAAGTTATGGTTATAGGCGGCGGAGGCCGCGAACATGCGCTGGTATGGAAGATTGCCAATTCACCTCTGGTAGAAAAGATCTACTGCGCTCCCGGCAATCCCGGAATTGCAACGCTGGCCGAAAACATCCCAATTGGCGTGGACGAACTGGACAGGCTGCTGGAATTTGCGCTGAAAGAAAACATCGACCTCACGGTTGTCGGACCGGAGCAACCACTCTCACTGGGAATAGTCGACCTTTTCGAAGAAAAAGGTCTCAAGGTTTTCGGGCCGCGTAAAAACGCGGCCTTCATCGAAGCAAGCAAAGCCTTTTCCAAGGATCTGATGCATAAATATCAAGTACCCACTGCCGCCTATGGGGTATTTAGCCATATCGAACCTGCTGTGGAATTTATCGACAAAACCGGCGTGCCGATCGTGGTCAAGGCGGATGGACTGGCCGCCGGCAAAGGGGTAATCATTGCCCAGACCCGTGACGAGGCGATAGGGGCGGTATCAGACATGTTAAGCGGCAATGCCTTTGGCAGCGCAGGATCACGTGTGGTAATAGAGGAGTTCCTGACCGGCGAGGAAGCATCTTTTCTGGTTATCACCGACGGTAAACATGTCATTCCCCTGGCCAGCGCCCAGGATCACAAGGCCATATTCGATAACGACCAAGGGCCTAACACCGGCGGCATGGGAGCCTATTCCCCAGCCCCGGTTGTAACACAGGACATCCACAATACAGCCATGCGCGAAGTAATACAGCGAACCATCGACGGGATGGCTGCCGAAGGACGCCCTTACAGTGGTGTTCTCTACGCCGGATTGATGATCAAAAACGGCCAGGTCAAGACCCTTGAATTCAACGCCCGCTTCGGCGACCCGGAATGTCAACCGTTATTGATGCGCATGAAGTCGGATATCGTCCCGGTGTTGCTTGCCGTGGCCAACGGCGACCTGTCGGGTGCTACCATCGAGTGGCATGACAAGGCTGCGGTGTGCGTTGTCATGGCCGCGGCAGGGTATCCGGGTGATTACAGCAAAGGAGAGGTGATTATTGGTCTGGACGAAGCAGCCAAATTGGACGATGTATATGTCTTCCATGCCGGCACGGCCATGAAAGATGGCCGCTGTGTAACAAACGGCGGCAGGGTGCTGGGAGTTACCGCCATGGGTGATACGGTACAAGAGGCCATAGATCTAGTCTATCAGGGAGTTGCCCGCATCAACTGGCCGGGCGTGCAGTACCGTACTGATATCGGTAGTAAGGCGCTCGATCGCACACATTAATCCGCCCCGCCCACAATATAAATTTAACACTTAAGTTTCAGCATGAGGTTCAGATATGCTAAAGGGCAATCCACAAGTTCTTATCATTATGGGAAGTGAAAACGACCTGCCGGTTATGCAAGAGGCCGCCGACATTCTTGATAAATTTAAAGTCCCCTGGGAGATGAGAATCTCATCGGCCCATCGCGCCCCGGCCAAAACCATGGAGCTTGCCACGGAAGCAGCGGGCAGAGGGATAAGGATCATCATTGCCGGCGCAGGTATGGCCGCCCATCTGGCCGGAGTCGTCGCTGCAAAGACTATTTTGCCGGTAATTGGTGTGCCCATGCCGGGCGGTGCATTAAATGGCGTTGATGCGCTATATTCTACTGTGCAGATGCCGGCAGGCATCCCGGTTGCCACTATGGCTATCGGCAAGGCAGGGGCAAAAAATGCCGGACTTTTTGCCTTACAGGTTTTGGCACTGACAGACGAACCGTTAGCAGACGCGCTCCGAAGCTACCGTCAAGAGATGGAACTAGAGGTTGAACGCAAAGATGCATGCCTCCAAACTGCATAGTGTTTACAGCTTTTTTCTTGACAGTTGCTCATGATCTGTAGTAAAAAATTGAAAAATTTTATACGGAGGAACATCGAATGAAGAAAATCATTGTTACAATGCTTGCACTCGTTGCTTTTGCTGGCTCAGCCCTTGCTGCTGATGTGATCGAAATGAAAAAGAACGTCAAGTTCAACCACAAGACTCACCAGACAGCTATACCTGACTGCAAAAAATGCCACGAAAAAGGGGCCGGCAAGATTGAAGGCTTCGGCAAGGATCTCGCTCATGGAAAATCTTGTAAAGGTTGCCATGTGGAAATGAAAAAAGGGCCTACCAGCTGCAAGGAATGCCACAAGTAATAACATTTGCATATTGAGCTCATTTAGGGGATGACAATCAGACATTGTCATCCCTTTTTTTTATTGCAAAGCTTGGAAAACCACAAAAAACCTGAAAAAATGTGTACCTCTTTTTTAAAACCTGAGCTATAATTTCACGATTTTAATAGTCGTGATGTACTTATATGATTTCACTCCGGGGGACACCATTGACAACAACAGAACGTAACTTTGTTCATACAGTCTGGGATTTCTTCTGTTCACTCAAGCTGACAATTTTTCTTCTCATATCACTAGCACTGTCATCCATCATCGGTACTGTTCTCCCCCAAGGACAACTACCGCCTGAATACCTGGCACAAATCAGTCCTACCAAACTTCAGATTTACACGAAGCTCGGTTTTTTCGACATGTACCATTCCTGGTGGTTTATCGCACTTCTGTACATCTTCAGCCTCAATCTCATCAGTTGCTCCATAAAACGGCTTCCTCACGTCATTAAATTCATTACCGAGCCGACCCTCGTACTCGGTGAAGCGATGAGAAACAGCTTTACGCTGAAAAAGGAAATGACTTTTTCCGCACCAATTGATGCGAGTCAGGAAAAGCTGGCCGCGTTTTTAAGTCAGGAATTTGCTGCCCCGATTATAAGCGAACATAGCGGTGAGTACCACCTCTTCTCCCAGAAAAGTGCATGGTGCCGCCTTGGAGTGTACGTTGTCCATCTCAGTATCCTGGTGATCTTTGTGGGCGCCATAATCGGCTCACTTTTCGGTTACAAGGGTTTTGTGACCATTGTCGAGGGTTCCAGCGTTTCCAGCATCGAGGCACGTAACGGCAAGCAGATTCCCCTCGGCTTCGACCTGCGCTGCGACCAATTCAGCGTTGCCTTCTACAACACAGGCGCCCCCAAAGAGTTCAAGAGCATCCTGACTGTCCTGGAAAACGGGCAGCCCATCAAGGATTATACCAATGTCAGGGTTGTGGTAAACGATCCGCTGACCTACAAGGGGATCACCTTTTACCAGTCAAGTTACGGTCAAGCTACCGAAGGTGGCGAACACAATTTCACCGTGACGTCCCGCACTGGCGGTAATACCGAACGTTTTGCAATTCGGGACGGCAATGTCATTACGTTTGAAGACGGCACCACATTCAAGCTTCTTGAGGCCACACCGGAGGTACGGCAGTTTATGCCCGAATTTTCCGGTCCAGCCGCCAGGGTAGAGGTCACAATCAAGGGAAAATCTCCGCAGACCTATATAATTTTGAAAAATTACCCCGAAATCAACGCCCAGCGTGGTGATGAGTTGACGTACAACTATGAAGGATCAAATGCAAAGATGTACACCGGTTTGCAGGTAGCCAAGGACCCTGGCGTCTGGGTTGTCTGGGTAGGATGCATCCTGATGATTGCCGGAATTTTTGTTGCATTTTTCATGTCGCACAAACGAGTGTGGGTCATCGTCTCCAAGGGACACGCCCGCATGTATGGAAATGCCAGTAAAAACCAGGCTGCATTTCAGATGCAGTTTGAAGACTTAGCGGAAAAATTCTCCAAATTGAAAATATAGCGGAGGTTACAACCGTATGACCAGCTCGCTGCTTTTTAATGTGACTACTCTTGCCTATATGGCATCCATGATCGTCTTTTTCGCCTTTCTCGCCAGCAAAAACAAATCGCTTGGAATAGCGGGAAGCTTGATTGCCTATGGCGGCCTTATCATTCAGACAGCCGCCATTGCACTGCGCTGGAAAGAATCGTATGACCTGGGTGTCGGTCATGCCCCGCTCTCAAATCTTTATGAGTCCGTGGTGTTTTTTTCATGGACCATTATCCTTATTTTCGCCTACATCGACCTGAAATATAAATACCGGATCATCGGGGCGTTCGTGGTTCCCTTTGCGCTTTTGGGAATGGCCTGGGCTCAACTGGGACTAAACACCGGCATCGAACCGCTGGTTCCCGCCCTGCAAAGCAACTGGCTGCTGTATCATGTCATCACGTGCTTTCTCGGCTACGCAGCCTTCGCAGTGGCCTGCGGCATCTCCATCATGTATCTTATCAAGGCAAAATTTGAGGAGGGAGCCTCAACAGCATCTGCAGGCGGCCTCATGGCCATGTTTCCGCCTATCAGGGTACTTGATGACCTGAATTACCGGTCCATCATGATCGGCTTCCCCTTGCTTACACTGGGTATCATTACCGGCGCCGCCTGGGCAAACTATGCCTGGGGAACTTACTGGAGCTGGGATACCAAGGAAACCTGGTCGCTGATTGTCTGGTTTGTGTATGCCGCATTTCTGCACGCACGCTTTACCAGAGGGTGGGTCGGCAAGCGGGCCGCCTGGCTCTCCATTATCGGCTTTGCTGCCACCATTTTCTGTTATCTGGGTGTCAATCTTTTCCTGTCCGGATTACACAGTTACGGCAAGTAGGGGCTGACAGCACTTATTATGAAAACGCCGACACTATATAGCGCCTTTATGGTGGCAGGTTACCTGTTCCTGCTGTTGCTGCTGACCGGACAACATTCCAATGCGGTAAGTTATGAAAATTGCGGCTGTCATCCCTACAAGGCAGAGAAAAAGGTTTTTCACAAGCCGGTTGGTGAGGGTAAATGCGAATTATGTCACAAACCATCCGGTGAAAAACATCCACGGTTCAAAAAAGAGGCCTTCATCCTGGCAGACAACGGTAAATCAGGCCTGTGCAACGAATGCCACAGGCACATGGACACGTTGAAATTCGTTCATGGTCCGGTTGGATCCGGAGATTGCCTGGCTTGTCATGATGCCCATCAAAGTGACAACAAATACATGCTCAGGGCGCCCGGTGGACAACTCTGCTTCATGTGCCATGAAAAATCCCAGTACGACCGAAAATATCCACATCCTCCTATTGCAGACGGAAATTGTACCGGCTGTCACGATCCGCATCAGTCCGATGTCAAATACCTGCTTAAAGGTGATGGCATGCAGCTTTGCATTATCTGCCATGACAAGAATATGTTTCAGGGTAAGTCAGTTCATGGCCCCATTAAGAAGGGCGAATGCACAGCTTGTCATTCCACCCACGGCACCCAATACCGCGCCCTGTTGAGAAAGAACTTTTCTGATGAGTTTTACATGCCATTCAACAAGGAAAACTTCGATCTTTGTTTCGGTTGCCATAACAATCAGATGGCGGATGACCTGCGTACCGACACCCAGACAAATTTAAGGAACGGACTTTTCAACATCCACTACATTCATATCAACAAAAGTGAAAAGGGTAGATCCTGCAAAGTGTGCCACGATCCGCACGCAGCTTCGCAACCGCGGCTCATCTCGGAAAAGATCCCGGGATTTGGTCAATGGAAAATACCGATCAGATTTACCAAGACAGATACCGGCGGCACCTGCATAGTTGGTTGCCACAAACCAAAATCCTATGATCGGATCGACCCGGTAATCAATCCATGAAGGGTACACCATTGCGCTATAAAGCATCCATCATACTGCTTTGTCTTCTTTTGTTTGCAAATTCAGCTGCATTTGCAGCTGTCGACATCATTTATCCGGCACCCAACACCTGGGTCAAGAGCACCGGGCATTTGATTGTTAAATTCAACCGGGCTGACCTGACAAACGTAAGGGTTACTGTCAATGGCCTTGCGAGTGATTTGATCGAAGTCGGCTCCCCTGAGTTTCGCAAACTGTTTCGTGATTTCTTTATTTCGCAGGCCATTTGGGATAGCGGCAAAAATAGCGTCCTGATCGATCTTTTCCTTGGCGGACAAAAAATAGAAAGCGCAAATGCCAATATATTCTATGTACCGCCATCATCATCCTTGCAGCCGCCACCTGAATTCACTTCTGTCAGAATGCATACACCGGAAAAAGAGCGCCTGTGTGTTTCCTGCCACAATCTCAATCCAACATCAGCCCAGATGAACAGTAACATTGAAAAAGAAAATCCCTGCGTTTCCTGCCACAAAAAGATACTTAATTCAAAATATGTACATGGCCCTGCCGGCACCTATTCGTGCGGCTATTGCCATGCCAGCAAGGGGACACCAAAACATGCAGTTCCCAAGCGCGGTGCAGCACTATGCTATGAATGCCATGCCGACATGTCGGTTCAGATTAATAAGCGCAAGTACATTCATGGCCCGATAGAGGTCGGGATGTGTGAGGCTTGTCATGATTCTCACGGTTCGCCGTATGAATCCCAGCTGATCTTGCCGATCAACGAACTCTGTCTGTCGTGCCACGGCCACCTCCGTACCCAGGTGCATGTCGTCAGAACTCCGTTAGGCGCAGGGCACCCGCTTTCTGGAAAGCCCGATCCGCTCAAAAAACTCAGCGGCAAGCAATTGAGTTGCGTCTCCTGCCACAATCCCCACGCAGGCGATGTCAGATACTACTTTGTCAACAACCCTGAAGACAGGATGGCCCTCTGCCAGTTGTGTCACAACAAGTAACGCCGATACGATGCTAAACAATGAAATACAAACGAAACTCCGAGGTAAGATCATGACCCATTTCAAACTGGTTGCACAGCTTGCCGTATTCATACTTTTGACTGGATTTTTTTCCGGCTGCTCCACCACACCCTTGGTCAAGGAGCGCTACTTCTGGCCGCCGCCACCCGATACTCCACGTATTGAATGGCTGGGAGCCTACCAGAGCCAGCTCGATGTCGAACCAACAGGAGGTCTGCTGAATCTTATTACCGGCGGTGATGAAGCGTATGGACTAAGGAGACCGACCTATATAGGTGCTGACGGCAAAGGGAAAGTCTATGTCAGCGACTACGGGCAGCAGTCGTTCATTGTTTTCGACATTAAAGCCAAGCATATCCATTCACTCGGCCGGGAGAAGGCGCTCGGAATTTTCGGGTTCCCTTCCGGCATAGCCCTGGACGGGGAAGGAAATATCTATGCTGCGGACTCCATGAGCAGAAAGATCTACGTCTTCGATACCAATGAAAATATTTTTGCCGTAATCGACCTTTCCAAGGAACTTGTCAGCATTGCATCCATTGCCATTGACAAACAGAGAAAACATTTAATCATTCCCGATGTCAAAGGCCATAAGGTGCTTGTGTACGACATCAGCTCCGGGACGGTTTTACAGACCCTAGGTTATGATGACAAAGCCCCGGCAGACATCAATCAGGTCAGATTTAATTACCCTACCTCTGCCGCAGTTGCTAAAAATGGCAACTTTTGGATCTGCGACTCCATGAACGCCCGCATCCTGCATTTTTCTCCGGAAGGTAAACTGATCTCCGAATTCGGCAATAGAGGGGATGCGCTCGGCGACTTTAATATCATCAAGGCAGCAGCAGTAGATTCCGAAGGACATGTTTATGTAACAGACGCCAAGGCTCACCGGATCAGTATTTTCGATGAAAAAGGGCAGGCGCTGCTGGTTTTCGGCGGACCATACGCGGTTAAAAGCGCAGGGTCGGAGGTGAAACCAGGAGGTTTTTTACTGCCGAACGGGATCTTCATTGATCAGAATGACACCATCTACATCGTTGATCAGATGAATGGCCGCTTTCAGGTATTCCAGTACGTAAACGAGCGCTACCTCAAAGAACACCCGATCACCAACCAGGCGCCGGCGGCAAAAGCTGTTATACGGTCAAACCCCTCGGTAGCGCCGGTACCTGCATTGAACAACGAGGGTGGAAGCAACAAATAAACATTTCAAAGTAATAAAAGTATCGCCTAAGTTTTTGTCGTCAATTTCATGTTATTTTCAGTCTGTTCGGTATACAGTGAAACCGCCAAAACACTACGCAAAATGACGTTTTCCAACAGTGTTGAAATATGTGACACATCCATTACCTGTGTTGACTTAGGTACTTAGTCTGCATTTATGATTGGCATATATTTTGCTTTTATGTTTAGCTTAACTATCTAAATTATGTCATTGCTAATATAAATCTGCATTAATTTTCAGAAAGGGGATATAACAGTCGGAAGAAGATATAAAACCTTATAATTTTAGTTACTACATTTACTCAGAAAGGGGTTTCACATGAAAAAGATTTTATTTTTAGTCACAGCCATGGTTTCCATGTCTACCGCAGCTTCTGCTTTATCCATCGTAAACACCAAACATGACCTTTCCACCACTTCTACCGCTACATTTACAGCCCCGTTGACCAAGTCAGCAACAACCAATCAGATCTGTATCTTCTGTCACACACCGCATAATCCGACCCAGAACGTCCCCCTTTGGAACAGGACAAACCCGGCGGCAGCCGGCTGGACCATGTACGAAAGTCCGACTCTCAGCGCCACCGCCACAGCGAAGCTGGCCACTGGGACCTTTGACGCCGACAGCATCTCTCTGTTCTGCATGAGCTGCCATGATGGCGTTACCACCATGGGTGCTTTCTCAAACCGTGCCGGCCTGCCTGCAGATGCAACCGGTGTCATCCCGGTTGCCAGCAAAGCCATGATCGGCACGATCCTGTCCAACGACCATCCGGTAGGCTTTAACTATGCCACTGCTGCAGGCGAGGACGCAGGCCTAAAGGCTATCGCTACTGCCAATACCACATTAGCCGGGACCGGGAGCGCCTTTTTCGGCACAACCGGCGAGATGATCGAGTGCGCCAGCTGCCACAAGGTCCATGACAATGCAGCTGCACCATTCCTGCGCATATCCAATGCATCCAGCGCCCTTTGCCTGGCCTGCCACGACAAGTAATTTAGTATCATGAATTTATTCGAGAAAGGGCGGAGCAATCCGCCCTTTTTTTGTTCAATATTTGTCCGATTCTGATAGGATACAAAAATGGCCCGCATCTCCTCCATCCTTCTGCTCGTTTATCTCGCCGCACTGCCCATGCTGGCCGGCTGCACCGGCGCAACTCCGCAGATTCAGGAGCGCTATTTCTGGCCCCCCCCTCCAATTCCACCTCGTGTAGAATGGCTGAAGGCCTACCACAGCCAGCTTGACCTGGAAAAAACTTCTTTTCGCAATTTCAAGGAGGCTATTGTCGGTGAAGACGCCCCCATAGAGCTTGTAAAACCGATAGAGATCAGGATGGACAATGCACAGGATAAATTTTATGTTGCCGATATAGGCGCCTCTGCGATCTTTGTTTTTGATCTGCGGCAAAAAGAATTGCGCCTGCTCTCTACGCAAGGCTTCAATCTGCCCGCGGCCTTAACACCCATAGGGATGGCATTGGACAGCAATAATAGCCTGTTTGTACTGGATCCCAAACTCAATCTGATCCTCGTCTTCGATTCCGGTGAAAAGCTTGTGCGCGCCATTCGGCTTGATCAGCTTTGCAGACGACCTTTGGCCCTGGCAATCGACAAAATCAAAAACCGCCTGTATGTGTCAGACGCCCAGTTAAACAAGATCTTTGCCCTCGATCTAAACGGCACTCTGCAATTTGCCATTGGTGGCCCGGGTCAGGACATGGGTAGATTTAACCTCCCGGTCGGTTTGGCTGTCAATTCCAAGGGTCAAATTATCGTCGCCGACGCATTTAATGCCCGTATTCAGGTCTTTGATGAACAGGGTTCATTTCTTTACACATTTGGCAAGCGCGGTGACGACCCTGGCGACTTTCAATTAATCAAGTCGGTTGCCGTGGATTCAGATGACAATATTTATGTGGCTGACGGGAAAGCGCATAATATCAAGATCTTTAATCAGACCGGTGAATTGTTGCTGGCTTTAGGCGGCTATTACGCCGTGTCCAGCACAGGCAAGCGGGCTCCCGGCGGGTTTGCAGTGCCGATAGGTATCGACATAGATCATAACGACAGGATTTTTGTCGTTGATCAGCTAAACTCCAGAGTTCAAGTTTTTCAGTATCTATCTTTAAAGGCCGGTTTTCCGGCATTTGCACCCGCACAACCCGTTAAATAACCGCCCTGAGTCGTGAAATCACGTTGTATAGCGTATACCATGACAACAGCCTGAATTTTTACACCCATAAAGGCTGGCACTGCCGCAAATACGGGCTTTTGCACCGTATGGTCCGTTTTTTGCATATTTAACAGCAGCTAATGCCTGATCCTGATAAATAAGATAGCTCGTAAACTAATACCCGAGTTAACAATCATAATGCCTTTATCCTCCCACATAACATTTTATCGGTTTTTCTTATTTTCAGTTCTGACGATTGCGCTTCTGCTGCCTGTAGATGCCTTTTGCAAGCTGTCTGCCGAGGCAGAACTCAATTACGTCAACCTTGATGTCAGCGAAAACGGTAACAAACATCTGTCGGCCCACTCCTTTTCCCAGCATTATTCACTCCTCTATCAGACCGAAGGCAAGTTTGTTGATGGCAAAATGGGCAAATACAAACTGGCTCTGGGATATGACTGGTCAACCTTTGATACATCTATAAAATCAGATATATCAAAGGAAACACATCAGAGCAGTCGAGGACATTTTCTTTATCTGGGTGAACTTGTGATTGACCCCAAGCAGATCCCACTGCGCCTAACCGCTTACAGTCGGGACATGACAAGGAACATCTTCACTTGGGATGAATCGAATCTGCTTGGCGCCATGACCGGTAATTCCCAGATTGGCAATCCACAGCTTTCCACAGGCATCATGAACGGCATCCATATGGACAGCGGCGCAACCCTTGTGATGGGCGTCAAGAACGGGATGACCAACGGCTATAACGAGGTATTGCGCCATTTTCCGATGTTGATGCTGGATTACCGTGATCTGGTCAACCATGACCCCAATTCATCATATCCCGTAGACAACCGATTCAGCAGACTGGCGTTCGTGAGCCTCAACAAAAAGGATAATTGGTTTCATTATCGACTTCTGTCGTATGATGATTATATTAATCCGGATAACAACTACAAGGAGACACAAATCCAGCTGGGCACTGTAGACCACATTATGCAGCGCCGCTGGATCGATTTTTCCAACTGGCTCATGGTATCGGCTGATGGTCAACTCACAAAAAGAACTAATGCCTCACGTGGTTCCAATTTTGAGGAATTTGATTTGAATCTTTTCGGCATAGCACGGCGGTCATCATGGGAAGCCAGGTCGTTAAATAATTTCAACCGGTATAAAGAAGAAAACGGCACCATAACCTATCGCACCACAGTACCGGTTTACGCAAATGGATCATGGAGTGCTGATACCTCCTGGAATACACGACTTCTATACAAAGAAAGCCATGACAGCCTGAACAACAAGTTCACCGATATTTTAGGGGGGTATCGGATTGACGCATTCAAGCGATCCTCTTTTACCCTGAGCCAACAGCTCGAACTAGAGAAAGCATCCACCAACACCGATGAGCTCTTTGTTATTTCAGCCGGGCTGGAAACTGTCAGTACTTCCCGTTTTTCGCGTAACGTCGGCCTTGGAGCCGCATATACCATACGAAACTACTCGACTGAACGAAATTCCGACAACAGCAACTTTCTTGACCAAACCATCCGCGCTAATGCAGCCTACTCTCCATCAAGGCAGACACGCGTGTCGTTAAACCAGACCGTCCGTGTAACTAGCGGCACTTCACAACACATCAGAAGCTCCGTGCTGGGAACCAACCTTGAAACACCCCAATATTATAATCCGCGCAACTACTCAGGTGAAAACGGCTCCTCCTATCAGTCAATAACAAATCTCCTCTTTGAGTGGAATCCCCTGCCACGCCTAAACATTGGTCTTTCCGCCACCGAAGACATCTTCGCTCCCCATGGCGGCCCCCGCAGTTATCAGACACTAATAACCCAGACAATTAATTACTCGGGCCCTAACCTCAAATTGTCCTCGGCAAATACTTTCTCATACGATACTGCCAAACAGTCGATCAGCACCAACACTTTCACCAGCCGCAACAAGGCGAGTTATACCCACAGCAGAAACTTGGACTCCAATTTGTATGTCACCTATAACAAGGCCTTTGACAATTCCAGCGAATCGGATGTATTCAACATAGGTCAGGGGCTGAATTATTCTTTTTACAAGATCAACGGTGTTACCCGGAAACTCTTCGAGATCAGCGAATTCATTGATCATACCGAGGGCAACTCAACCGACTCAAACAGCCCTACTATCGGACCCGACTCGTACTCCACTCCCAACACCAACATTGTTACCAGGAACAGGAACAGCAAAAGGAACACCAACCTCACGCTCGGATTCAAATACTATCCCGTCCGGCAACTGCTATTGGCTGCCGGCACAAGATATACGTTTTTCAGTGGCGTTAGCGATTATTCTTTAACCTATTATGGAGCAATAGCCGTAAATTACAGATTGCTGCAGGCCAGCCTCGATTACATATACGGCACCAGCCGGGCAGACGGTCGCATTGAAAAGAAATTTACCGCAAACTTCAGAAAAATCTTTTAATTGCTACTGGTATACAAAGCATTTAACCGGGAGAACCCCGGTTTTTTTGTTTCTGTAATTCCAATTCCAATTTCAGATCAAGGATGATATCAAGGCGGCGAGGATTGAGGCTGCGAGGCGTACATGGCGGTACGTTGAGTAGCCGAAGACGAGCCAACGAAGATAGGGCTTTGATATGGAATTGGTATAAGGTTCTATGCCTACTTTTTCATTCATCATACCGGTTAAACCGGATGGCGCCATTAAAGCACTTGATGCATTAAAGCAGCTCAAGGAACAGTTGTACCCGTTCGAGATACTTGTTGCCGAAGGTACAAGACCAAGCCGCCAACGCAACCTCGCCGCTGAACAATCCCAGGGCGACATCCTGTATTTTCTTGATGATGATTCCTGCGTTATGCCTGACTGCCTGACCCAGTGTGCTCAAGCCTTTGAGGATTTGTCCGTTGCTGTTGTGGGGGGACCATCCCTGACACCAGCCACTGACACACGCTTGCAACATCTTTTCTCTTATGCGCTAACGTCACCTTTCGGATCCGGTGCCATGCGCAATCGCTACCGTGCAACAGGGCAACCCCGGGTCACAACCGAACGGGAACTGATTCTATGCAATATGGCAATACGCCGTGAGCTGTTCCTTTCTGAAGAGGGCTTTGACGAACGCCTGTACCCCAATGAAGAGAACGAACTCCTGGACAGAATCATTTCATCCGGGCATAAACTGGTACATGTTCCCACCATGGCGGTAACGAGAAGCCAGCGCCCATCACTGGCAGCCTTTGTGAAGCAGATGTTTTCCTATGGTCGTGGGCGTGCGCAGCAAAGCATGATCGCACGGCCACGTTCATTTATGAGTTTCATACCGCTGATATTTTTAATCTACTTAATAGTACTGCCACTGTTCCCTGCCCATATGCTGTGGAAACTTCCCTTACTGGCGTATATCGTACTGGATCTCATCTTCACTGTCATTGTCCTGGTCAAAACGGGCCGGCCAGAAACCCTGCTTCTGTTCGCACTGTATCCGCTTATGCACTGTGCCAATGGAGCCGGCCTGCTGTACGGTTTTTTGCATAGAAAACCAACAACTAAATCGGGTGGCGAAGTGACAATCAAGCGAGTCAGGGAATTTGATCCGCCAACTTCATAGTTTTGTAACTTTTATACAGACGATTTTCCCATTTTTCGCTATAGTACCCACAAATTTATGCGGATAGACTGTTTCGCCGTCGCTTGGGGTTTGATGTGAATTTCAGCATTGTCGTACCTATTTATAATGAGCAGGACAATATCCACGAACTATATCTGGCCATCACCAAGGCGCTGGATGACTTTGATAATGATTATGAAATCATCATGGTGGATGACGGCTCTACAGATGGCTCATTTGGCGCGCTCCAACGCATCGCAGCACAAGACAGCCGCCTAAAGGTAATCAGGTTTCGCAGAAATTTCGGTCAGACAGCAGCCATGTCAGCTGGTTTTGATGCCGCCTCAGGCAACATCATCATCCCCATGGATGGAGATCTGCAAAACGATCCGGCTGACATCCCCCGCCTGATAGAAAAACTCCATGAGGGCTATGATGTTGTTTCCGGATGGCGCAGATCGCGCAAGGATACGGTTATCACCAGAAAGATTCCTTCCATGCTGGCCAATGCATTGATCTCGTTCTTTACGGGTGTACATCTTCATGACTATGGCTGCACACTCAAGGCTTACCGGCGTGAGGTTCTGGATGGCATCAACCTGTATGGCGAGATGCATCGTTTTGTGCCGGCCCTGGCCTCGCAAGTTGGGGCAAAGGTTGCCGAAATTCCCGTCAATCACTTTCCTCGGCTGCACGGAACCAGCAAATACGATATCTCGCGGACATTGCGGGTCATACTGGATCTCATGACCGTCAAATTTCTGTTGTCATACTCCACCAAGCCGATTCAACTGTTCGGCAAGTGGGGCGTCTATACACTGATGGCAGGATTCTGCAGCGCTGCCATGACCATATACATGAAAGTCTTTGAACATCTGAGTATGAACCGCAACCCGCTCCTGATCCTGACCGGTTTTCTACTGTTCATGGGGGTGCAGTTCATCGTCATGGGGCTTTTAGGTGAACTGAATGCCCGCACCTACTTTGAATCTCAAGGTAAACCGATCTATGTGGTAAAAGACAGGATTAATCTTGCCTGATACAGCGGCTCTGAAAATTCTGATGGTTGCACCAACCCCTTATTTCGCTGACCGGGGCTGTCATGTCAGAATTTACGAGGAGGCCCGCTCCCTCCGTACGGCAGGACATGATGTTCGCATCGTCACCTATCATCTTGGTCGAGACATCCCCGGCATACCAGTCATCCGTATCCCCACAATCCCCTGGTATTCCAGGCTTGAAGCAGGTCCCTCCTGGCACAAACTTTATCTTGATGGGCTGCTGCTTTATAAGGTCATACAGCAGGGTTTGTTGTTCCGGCCCCATATTATTCACTCCCATCTCCACGAAGGCGCCTTCATCGGATATTTTCTGAAGAAACTTCTTCGGACGCCTTTGATATTGGATTACCAAGGCAGCCTGACCGGTGAGTGCATAGACCATGGTTTTTTTCCTGCATCATCGCTGACAGCCCGGATCTTCAGAGTCCTGGAGCGGATGATCCATGATTTTGCCGACAGAATCGTCACCAGTTCCGGTGCAGGATTTTCGGAACTGGTGACAAACTGGGGCATTCCTCCACAGCGGGTTATTCCGGTTATCGACGGCGTTGATACGGATATCTTCCGCGTCGTTCCCCAACATGAAGGCCGGCAGCAGTTAGGTATTGCCGAGGATATTCCCGTTGTGGCCTATCTGGGGGTTTTGAGCACCTATCAGGGTTCGGATTTGCTCCTGGATTGTATTGCCCTCCTGAAAGCCGAGCAGATCAGAGTACACTTTCTGATTATGGGCTTTCCCTGCGAGCAATACAGATCAGCGGCAATTGCGCGAGGTATCAGCGACATGATCACCTTTACCGGAAAGATCGATTACTCCGTTGCTCCTTTGCTGTTGTCCGCTGCTGATATCGCCGTATCGCCCAAGCTTTCACTTACCGAGGCCAACGGCAAGCTTTTCAACTACATGGCCTGCGGTCTGCCCACGGTGGTTTTCGACACACCGGTAAATCGTGAGGTTCTCGGGGATACCGGCATCTATGCCAATTATGGAGATGCATCAGACATGGCAGCCAAGATTGTCGACCTGCTTCGCGACCATGAAGCAAGATATTCATCATCGCAACGCGTCCGTGACAGAGCGGTTCGTGAACACTCGTGGAAAGCGCGCGGGAGATCACTTGTCCAGGTCTACCGGGCTGTCATGGTGACACGATGAACGCCCCCCGATAAATAAAAGGCTTGTAAAGATATTCGGGTAACCAAAAAGGTAAACTGCATTCTTATAATAACTCTTGGTTTTTTCGGCGTTATTCGGCGTGTTCGGCGGTTCAACTGGATTATGAAAACGGTTTCGAGATGCTGAAAAAGGATGGGGATGTCAACCCGGTATATGTTTCAAAATGGTTCAGCAATGCCCAGAACAATCATGGCGTGGCCTACCTTCTCCAAGATGACATTCCCAAGGCATTTGCCAATTACCGGAAATCGCTGGAGATCAACCCCTCCTTTTCCCTTGCGCGGGAAAATGCCCTGAACCTCATTTCCGCGTTACCGGACAAAAGCCAGGCAGCCGGTTATTCCCAGCAACTGTCGAAGGTGCCGAATCAATAGCATCACGAGAATCAGCCTTTTTGTTATCGAGCCAAATCATCGGTAAAAAAATCAACAAAATTTCAGAAGGTCGCACAACAAAACTATTGACATCTCCGCCCAACTTTGTTAAAAAGTTGTTCTTGTCAAGCGGGAATAACTCAGTGGTAGAGTGCAACCTTGCCAAGGTTGAAGTCGCGGGTTCGAATCCCGTTTCCCGCTCCAAAAAATTCAAGGACTTAACCAATCAGGTTAAGTCCTTTTTTTGTGTGCAACACCTTGTCCTACCCCTTATGGATCCTTCTCGTTGATGCCCTGGCAATTCATGGCGTGCTCAAGGTCTTGATATCTCAACTCACGGGCAAGTACTGTCAGTCAAGCTGAATACCGGCGTCGTCACTCCTTTAATATTGCTGAACACCGATATATCCGTGCCCTTGTAGGCCCGTATCTTGTAATTGTAGGTTTTTAGCGATTCTATGTTAACGCGGTCCGTATATGTTGAATTGCCGGTTTTTGAAACAAGCCCCCATTCACCGCTCCAGGCCTGCCGCCAGATCTCATAGCCGTCCGGGAGCTCGCATGGAGTCGGCGAGCAAGCCGCCGGATTGTAGCTCCAGGTTAGCTGGGTCATCTTCTTTGCACTGATATTGGTTACTGTTGCCAGAGTAGGCGCACCCACCGCCGGTGTTTTGCCACAGACGATCGCGCTGGGCGATGAATCATGGGATGGATCGCTGTCTGCGGCAATAACCTGGTAACAGTAATTGGTATTCTCCGTCAAACCGGTATTAGCATATGTGTTGTATGCCGGTATCAGGGTGTTGCAGTTTGTGCTTCTGGTGGCATACAACCCGCAATACTTTTGCGCAAACGCAACTGACGGGTTGGTTATCTGGGTCCAGGGGCCGTCAGGACCTATGGAGCGCTGCAGTTTATAGTTTGTGGCGCCGGTTGCCAACTGCCATGTAACATCGATTCGGGATTCGGAGATGACCACGGCAGAAGTCATGACCGGGGAAATCAGCAGCGTCTTGGCTGATTGCACATTGCTGGGGGAAGCCGACAGCGAGCTGGCCCCGTATTTAGTATAAACGCGATAATAATAGGTCGTGCCCGAGGCAAGCCCGGTGTTGGTGTATGTTGTTACTGATGGCGCGATATCAGGGGTGATCGTTGTAAAGGTTACATTGTCGGGGCTGCGCTGCACACGATAGCCGTTGTTTCCGCCAACATCATTCCAGGTCAGGGTGATAGATGAAGAGGTGACCCCGGAAGGTGCATTCAGGGACGGCGCCGAAACAGTCGTAGTCGTGGTTGATGCTGATGCGCCGCCTGCTGATACGTTTTGACCGTTCAAGGTTTTAACGCGGTAGTAGTACAGGACGTCGGCGGTCAAACCGGTATTGGTATATGTGGTCGTGTTTGCCGGTACACTTGAGACGATCTGTGACCAGTTGGTGCCGTCGGGGCTTCTGTCCAGGCGGTATCCGGTATTGCCGGCGACCTGCCCCCAGTTGACCACGATTGATGAACCGGTAACCGCACCGAAGGTGGGCGCCGCAGGGGGCGGCAGGGTAACCGCCGAAGCGCTCCACCCGGAATAAAGGCCGTTTATCTTGGCCCGGACCTGGAAACAGTAGGTATTTGCAGCGTTGTTGGCAAGGCCGGTGACATTGGCATTACCATAGTTAGAGGTTGCTGATGGACCTGCCGTCCATGAGCCGTTGGCACAGTCGCCGCCGCTCTGGATCTTGTACTGGGTGTCATAGCCGTTATCGCCGTACACATCGCCCCAATAGAACAGTGTAGCTGTGGCGGATTGCCCGACCCCATAAACACCGGTTGGTGTCGGCGGGGTTGTCGTCGCAAAATAATTTGCCGTTGTTGTGCTCCAGTCCGTGTATGCCCCCCCAGCCAGAATAGCCCTGACCCGGTAGCCGTAGGTGTAGCCTGCCGTAAGTCCGGTATTGCTGAATGTTTCCACATCTTGCCCCGTGGAGCCTAAATCAAGCCAGTTGCTGAAGGTTGGCGAGACGGGATAGTTCATGTTATTGGCCACGCTGCGCTGCACCTCATAGCCGGTATTGCCGGAAATACGGTTCCAGGTGATATCGATTTCAGTAGGCGGGACCACGGTAGGTGCATTCAGCGTGGGTCCGCCCGGCGGTGTGGTGATGCTGGCCTGGTTGCTTGTTACGGATGCCTCAACACCGTTGCCCCTTACCCGGTAATAATAGAGCGTACTGGCCGTGCGCGAAGGGTCGGTGAAATAATTAATGGAATATGACATTGTTCCGGCATCCGACCAGGAACTGCCGTCGGTGGAACGCTGTATGGTGTAGTTTACCGCTCCTGCAGTTAATTTATTCCAGTCCAGTCGCACGGATGTGCTGGAAGGAGTGGAAAGGGAAAGGGTTATCGGCACAGGAAGCACGGTCCACCGTGACATGGCAGCGCTTTGCAGGGATGTAGAGCCGGGTGCAGTGGCGGTAACGGTAACCTTGTAATTGTAACCGGCACTAAGTCCGGTTATGGAATAACTGGTGCCGGCCACATTCGTGGCAACAGTTGTCCAACCGGCAAAGGCCCAAGTGTATGATGCACAATATGACGTATTGGAAGTACTGTAATTGCAGCTGTTTACCTGTACGGTATAGCCGGTTGCTCCAGTGACGGCACTCCAGGTCACGGTAAGCTGGCTGGTGGAATCTGCTGTCAGTGTCTGGATCACAGGCGTCGCCAGGTAAGTGGCGGCAGAAGTAACAAAACTGGGGACCGAATCCCCGGCTGCTGTAGCTGCCTTGATGCGGTAATAATATGTCGTGCCGGCGGTGAGCCCGGTGTTCTGATAGGATGTTGCTGACTGCACTGGCGCTGCTATCTGCGCCCATCCGGTAGAGCCGTTCGGGCTTCGTTCCAGCTTGTATCCGGTAATCCCGGACATCGCGGGCCATGACAGGTCGATCTGGCTTGTGGAGACAACTGTCGAGCTTAAGGCAGGGGCAATCTGAACAGCGCTGGTCACGGATGGCCCGGAATTACTGAGGGCGGTTACCCGGTAGACGTAAGATGTACCTGCCGACAGGCCGGTATCGTGATATACGGTCGTATCTGCGGAAAGATTGGCACCGATCTGTGCCCAGGAAACGTTGTCGGTGCTCCGTTCGAGTTTATAGCCGCTGTTGCCGGACACGTTGCCCCAGCTGAGGTCTATGGCTGTCGTAGAAATGATGGCGAGCGGGCTAAGGACCGGCTGTGACGGTGTGGTCGTGGTACAGACCGGGTATGTTTTTCTTGAGGTTGTGCTGCCGCTGTAGGCCTCTATCCGGTAACAATATGACGTAGCGGGGAGCAGACCACTGTCCGGATAGCTGGTGACGCCAACCGCTGCGGTATTTATGAGGGTCCAGCTGCTTCCGGCGGTGACCGGCCCCAGGGTCCGCTCGATGCGGAAACCGGCGCCTGAGTAGTTGTTCGCCCAGGAGAGATTGATCTTGCTGGAATCGGTCTGCGCCGCTGCAACGAGGCGGGTAGGCACCGGGATTATGTATGTGGTGCTCAGCAGTTTCAAGGCCAGATAATCCATGGTACCGCCTGAATTGGTGGCATAGCCGCCGACAAAGGCCTCCCCCTTTTCATTGGCAACAATGGTAGCCGGCTCGTCCGCGTCGTTTCCCGGACCATTATAAACGGAGGTTGCCAGGACAGCGCCGCTGGGGTCTAAGATTGCCGAAAGAATATCAACACTTGCACCATTACTGGTATCGCCGGTCAGATAGATCGTGCCGGAAGGATCGACTGCCATTCCCTTCAGGTTATCGTCATTATTAGGGCGCAGCAAGGTCTGCGGCCAGACCACATCCCCTGCCGATGAATATTTGACCAGCGAGAAGTCATTGTTGTCGGCGCTTGTCAGCGATGTCCCGGCAACAACGATATTCCCTTCAACCTGATCCACGCCCACGCTTACCCCGGCGTCATCGCCATGGGCAGGTCCGTCTAATGCCCGTTCCCATAACCTTTGGGCTGTTCCGGCGCTCCCGCTGTACTTGATGGTATAGATATCTCTGTTCCCGGCAAGATTGGTTGCGGATCCGGTGATATAGACATCGCCGCTATTGTCCATGGCGATGAAATTGCCTTTGTTATCACCTGTCGGCGCCACGCTGTAAACATCGGACCATGTCAGCGAGCCATCAGATCCGGCATATTTTGCCGTAAAGAAACTGTAGTTGCTGGAGCCGGGTGTTTTTTCACTGTACCCGGTCACGTAGATACTGCCGTCAAGCCCGAACAGCGCCGAGCTTGGAATGTCGTTGCCATGCCCTGGGCCGTCATAGGGAACGGCATCCCAGACCTTGCCGCTGGCGGAATTGTACTTGATTACATAGATGTCCGTATTGTTGGAAGCGTTCTTGCCATACCCCACCACCACCGTGTTGTTGGAGGTATCGGTCGCCGATGCAATGGCAACCGGCCGATCGTCAAGATTCCCGGGACCGTTGTACTGGCTATCCCAGGAAACAGAGGAGGGATCTATGAACGAATACATCAGGGTATAGATGGAAAATATATCGGTATGCGAAACGGGATTGTAGAGGGTCGCAAATCCGGAGACCACCGTGTTGCCGCCGCTGTCCACCGCAACACACATGGCCTCGTCGGTGCCGCCGTTCGGATCGTCGTAAGGCTGGCTCCAGAGGACGTTCTTGTTGGCACGATCAAGCTTGATGGTCATGAAGTCGTGCCCGCCGGCGATTTTCTGGCTGTACCCGGTAACAACCGGGTTGTTGTCCGGTCCGACGGCAAGGGCATTGATCTTGTCGTTCTGATTGTCCGGACTGTTGTAAAGGTAGGTCCAGGCAGGCGAGACACTGTTGAAATACACGGTCAGGGCATGGGCCTCATTACTGTAACGTGAGTCGCCGTTTGCAACATTGTAGGCCCGCACCCGGTAATAATAGGTGATATTGCCGCTCAGCCCGAGATCGTCATAGGACGTCGTATTGGGAGTTGACAACTGGGCGACCTGGGCATAGTCGCCGTTCGCCCCGATCTTGCGCTCAATCTTGTAGCCGTTTTCAGTATCGGCATTGTCCGTCCAGGTAAGACGGATACCGGCGTTGGAGACCGTTGTTGCCGCAAGGTTTGACGGTGCGCTGAGATATTGCGGATCCAGTTTCATGGCAAAATAGTCGTAATCGTTGGCCCCGGAATCCGACCAGCCCGCCACCAACACTCCGCCATCGGGTGCAAGCCCGATTCCCACCGGCCGGTCGTTGAGATTCATGCTGCCGTTAAAGCGGTGATTCCACAGTTCAACACCGGTGGCCCGCTTGTACTTTATGGTCATAAAGTCGTAATTGGATGATGCGATCGTCTGGCCGGCAATAAATACATCGCCGACGCTGTCCACGACTATGCCGATGCTCTCGTCACTGTCGCTTGCCATGCCGGAGATGCTTTCCCAGACCACGGAGCCGTTCGCTCCACCATAACGTGCCGTGTAGGCCCGCTTCTTTGTGCCGTTGACGGTGTAGACATAACCGGTGACAAAGACCTCGCCGCTGTTGTCCACGAACAGGTCGTTCCCCTCTTCATCAAAGCTGGTCGCAGAGGATCTTTCCCAGACAGGTACGCCGTCACTTCCCCTGTATTTGACGGTATGGATGTTCTTTGATGTTGCGTCGGCGGCAAAACCGGTGACAAACACATTGCCGCTGTTGTCCACCCTGACCTTCTTGCCCATGGCACCGACAACCGAAGCGTAACGCTTTTCCCAAAGTTTGCTGCCGTTGAGATCATACTTGGCGGTCAGCAGGTCAAAGGTTGTACCGTTGCTGGACTGCCCGGTTACGGCAATGCTGTCTGTACCCACGCCCAGGCTGTACAGGTTGTCCATGTTGTTGGCAGGTCCGTTATAGGATGCCTGCCAGGCAGGGGCATTGCCCACCGGTCCGGTGGCGGCGTATTTGAGGATAATGTAGTCATCCGTTCCTGACGCGCTCTGGGATGAACCGCCCACGTAAACATTGTTCAGGCTGTCCACGGCAATGGCAGTGGCGATGTCATGACCGTTGGCCGACCCGTTGAAGGTATGCTGCCAGATTACCGTGCCGTCGCCGCCGCTGTATTTGATGGTGTGGATGTCCCTGTTCGAGCCGTTCCAGGCGTACCCGGTAACGATCACATCGTCATTGTGGTCTACTGCCACCGTGGTTGCCTGGTCATCCCCTCCCGCCTTGTCGAATGACGCGCTCCATGAGACTCCACTGCCATCGGCAGCAAACTTGGCTGTCCAGTAATCGTCATTGCCCGAATTATTCTGGTGCCCCGTGATTATGACATTACCCTGGGAATCCACTGCCGAGGCCCGGGCATCCTGCCGGCCTGGCACATTGTCCCCATGCTGCCACAGGATGGCGCCGTCCACTGCGAAGACATCCGCGACAAGGGATGCATTGCACAGCAAAGCCATGGCGCAGCAGACGGCCATGCTTCGAACAGCATGACAAATCGAATTGGCAAGCTTACCGGAATTACGCCGTTTCATTCCATATCTCCAGGCCTGTATCCTTGACCGCATTTCATTACATTGAGCTACCATGGCGTCACACTGTTCCAATAGTTATTCTGCCAGGGGCTCTTAACATCGGGGTGGCAGGTGTTTGAACTGTTTGCCGGTTGATTGATGCCTTTCGGAAAGGCACCACTGCCGTAGCCGTTGTTGTTTGGCCCACCTGCGTCAAGGTAATAATTGTTACCGGATATAGGCGCTGCAGCCGAAGTCTGGCCACGCTGCCAGTCCAGGCAGTTGGTGATCATCAATCTCGGCAGGTTGCTGACATGGGGGGCATGACACTTGGAACAGGTAAAGTTGTGCATGATCGTGGCATTGGCGGTTTTCCATCCCTTGACCGATTCATGGATCCGGTCATGTGACTTCCAGGAATGGTTCGTGCCGTCGGTCAGATTTCCCTTGGCGTGGCAGCGCATACAGAGACCGGCAAACAGACTGTCGTCCTCCGTAACACTATCAGTGCCAAAGGTACGCTGGTCAATATGGACATTGGGATAAGGGGGCACAAAACCGGGATTCATTCCGACGGGCGCCGCATCCTCCCGGTAGGGTGATGTCATCCAGGTACCCTTGAGGAGCGGCACCGCATAGGCTTGCTTGGCCCCAAGGGTCGGGCTGACCCCATGCGGATCATGGCAGGGGGTACAAAGGCCGTTGATCCGGTTCTGCAATGATGTCGAGTGGTTCAGGAATGTCTCGGCCTTCAGATGCCCGCCGAGCGCAGCATGCTGATTCTTGTAGGGATAACGGGCATTGGTCCATGGAATCGTATTGGTAAAGGTGGGGGAATCGTGATACCCCTTGATTTTTTCAGTAGCCCCAAAGGTAGACTGATAACCCCACGGCGTTGTGCCGCTGTTCTGGGTGTTGTGGCAGTCAAAACATTGCCCGGCGCCCGGTGCATAGGGGTTGACCGCTCCCGGCGTTGTGTTGGCCGACGCCTTGTAGGTCATGGCATAGCCACCCTTGCCGGCCTGGGTCTCTTTCAGGTTGGCTCCGTTGTAGGTGCCGTTGAAGGTCATGTAGCTTGAAGTCGTGCCGATGACCTTGGATCCGTGGGAGCTGTGGCAATCGTAGCACTGGACATTCTGCACGCCGTTGCGGGTGTTGGTCAAGTTTTGGTCGATACCCTCGGTGGCGCTGTATCCCCCCTGATTGCCGACAGCGTTGCCGTGGGCGGAGAAGGCCTTGGTAACCTTGTCTTTCTGGTTGGCGCCGGGGTAAATCGTTGAATTCACCTTGCCCCACTTTGTGGTGGACAGGTTGCCGTAACGGGCGGCAATACTCTGGAAATCCCAAGCGTACTGGCGCGGGGTCCTGCAGTCGTTGAACGGATCAGTGTCGTTATTCTGGTCGCTGTGGCAGCTTATGCAGTGGTTGGTTATCTTGGCAGCCTCGCTCCGCTCATTGACCGTGCCGACATTCTTGGCCAGGAACTGGATAGCAGAGGTGCTGCTGTAGAAGGTCGGCCGGACACCTGCTTGCCAGACTACCAGATCGACCTTGGCATTCTGCACCGAGGTGTAATTCTTCAGATCATAACCTTCATGATATCTGGCATCGATGATCCCCTGGGAAGTCCCCTCCCAGTGACAGGCATAGCAATGCTTGTTGGTGACAGTCACCCCTTGGACATGGTGGGAATTGCTGTTGAACTGACCCATGACATCCATGCGGGAGTTTATGACCCCGCTGTGACACTTGGTACAGTCCTGGGGGAGTGAGAAGGCGGAATGCTTGGGCACCGGCTTGCTGTTGGCATGACAGCTGTTGCAGGCCTGGCCATCGGCGTGACTGTCGGCAAAACGGTGCTGATGGCAATCGGTGCAGATCCTCCCGGAGTTGTGACCGTCCCCGCTGTTTGACTGGAAGTGCCTGCTGGATGAGGTATGGCAAACATTGCAGATGCCGTTGTATGGTTTCATCGGATCGGAGTTGGCATAATCGTTGCCGCTCTGTTTCTTCGTAAACACGACAATGGACCTGTTGGTGGGTATGCCAAACTGGCCGTCGGTGGTGGTCGCAACCTTGTCGTGGACCATGTATATATTGCTGTCGCCGTGCGGATCGTGGCAATCCCAGCAGAACTTGCCGCCACGCCAGGTCCCCATGGGCTGGCCTTCCGCATTCCAGCCGCCGCTGGACAGGAAGCCATTGTAATGCTTGATGCCGAAATGGGCGGAAGATGCGCGGGCGGTCT
Organism: Geobacterales bacterium; assembly: GCA_041738275.1. GTDB lineage: Bacteria > Desulfobacterota > Desulfuromonadia > Geobacterales > Pseudopelobacteraceae > JACPFJ01. The sequence goes on along the minus strand of JBGSQD010000343.1, from coordinate 10,138 downwards.
TCGGCTTGATGAGTCCGGTCCCTGGATTGAAACCGAGCTGATATTTGGGGAGGGTGTAGTCATGGCAGCCATTGCACTGTCCGCCGGAATCATCATCGTGACATTGCAGGCAGACCCCCATCATCACGTACTGCTTTTTCACATCCTCCTTCTGGGGCGCGCTCCAGAAACCGGCACCGGTATTGTGGATGGTTGCGTCGCTGTCGTGACAGCTGCCGTTGCGGCAGCCGGTTGTATAAACAAGTCCGCTGTGCTTCGCCTTTACCGCAACCGATGACAATTGCGGCGAGAGATTCTCGGGGGCATTATGGCACCCGAGGCATTCGCCTACCAGTCCCTGCATGTGACAATAAACACATTCCTTTTCGAAGCGGTTGTTGAACTGCGCATGATGGCGCAGGCGGAACGGGTTGTTGCCATCGTTGTGCAGCACGCTGTTGTCGTGGCAGTACCAGCAGGGGTTCGCTGTGGGGAAGTTCGCCGCCGGATTTCCGGAGACCGGATATCTGCCAGAAGAAGAGTATCTGCCATGGCCGGTGGTAACCCATTGATCGGTATTGATCCTTGTCCTCTCCCCCGCGCCGCTGGCCACAAAGCCGAAGCTGTCCACATCACCGCCGGTTGCGGTTGTTGTCTGATGACAGGAAAGACAGATCACACCGCTGTTTACGCCTCCGCCCCATAAAGGTTCTTCCCCGACATGGCAGGAGGTATTGGAACATTTCTTGGTGCTGATGTCGTAGGTGCCGCCATCCTTGAAGTCAACATCCTTGGTCTTGTTCACATGGTACGCGGCACTCACATGTGCTGACTCACCCATGGACCCGGAGGGTATGCCGTCGACATGGCAGCTCTTGCAGGCGCCGACCACGGTTTTGACATGGCAATTGTCGCAGGAGTAGTTTGACTGCGTATGGCGCGAGTGGGAGTTGGCGCGGGGGCTTCCAGGACCGCCGTTGGGGAACATCGGCATGGCGCCCATCCACTCACTTCCCGAAGCCCAGCCCGTAAGCACGGCCATGACCTTGCCGTTGCTGTCCACCGTGATACCGTCATGGCAGCCGGAGGTGTTGCAGCCGCCGCGAGGATGGCCGTGGCAGGAATTGCACTCGGTCTTCTCCGACCAGCCAACCAGGCGCACTTCGTCGGGATCAGGGGTTGTGGTGCCGTCGCTGTGGCAATAGCTGTTGTAGCAGGTCTTCGTTGCCGGATCGTAGCTGGCGCGAGGCAGGCCGACCACGTCCCACATGACCGGCATGGCGACATCCACCTTGCCGTTCACATGCTTCTTCAGTGAGGAGATATTGGTAAGCGTATTGTTCTGGGCAACCGTGTTGTCATGGCAATAATGACAGGGATATTTTCTGATCCATTGCGCCCCCACCAATGTGTGATGGCCATTGGAAGCCATGGTCAGATCAGTGGTACAGACGCCGGAACTGCTCCAGCGCCCCATGATGGAGTCGCAGTTGGCCTGGGTGTTGTCGTTGGGGGTCCCCTTGTGGCATGAATAACAGGTCGTTGTCCTGGCATCCGACCAGGTCATCTGTATCATGGGAGCACCCCAGGTGCCTGTGGCGGGGTCTATCCGGCCGCTGCTGTGGCAGTAAAGACCGGTGCAGGTACCATTGCGTGTTGGACTTTGGCTGGGCAGGTAATTGGGGTAGGTCACATCTCCGCTATAGGTGCCACCACTGTTCGGAGCAGCATTGAACCGGATGGCCAGTGACCGTTTACCGGCACTGGTGGCATGGGCAAAGGGGGATGGTTCATTAGCATGATCCGGATGGCATCTGGCACAGGCGTCAGGGTCGCTGCCGTAATATTGTCCGTGTTTTCCCGCATGACTTCCGTCAGATGGCGGAGCGCTGTGGCAGGTGCTGCAGGTGGTCGCTGCGGGGTCGCTGCCCCATACCGGGGTGGACGCCTCAAAATGGCAGTTGACCGAGTTGCAGCTTTCAAGGTCAGGGGTTCTTGACTGGCTAAAGGCGGATGTTGTGTTGTTGTAAGCAGTTACAGGGATTGAGCTGTTGATGTGAGATGAGACCTTGATCTTTCCGTTGCGATGGGAGGAGGTGAACGATTCGCTTCCTGGATGGCATACTGTGCAGGAAGATTTTGTTGCGGCTGCCCCCATATGGGTACCGTGGTTTCCCTGAAAACCACCGCTGGAGGGGTTCCTGAAAGAAGCGTCCACCGGCCTGATGTTGTGGGTGCTGCTGTTGCCATGACATTCGTAGCACTGAAGCGCAGCCTCTGCCCGATTTTGTAACAAGCAGACCGTTAGCAACAATATCCAGAACACAACCGAAACCGGTCGATTTCCCATCCTGTTCATAAGCACCTTTTCGCTGATGATCGTAAAAAACCGCAAACTACTTTTATACACAATTTTAGTTAACAAACCATAACATGCTGTTTTAATTGCTTGATGAGTTATAATGAAATGCAAAAACCGATCCAACTCTTTTTATAAACAATTCTTAATTAGAGTTTGCCTGCAGGTGAAATGACCGATGGGGAATATGAGGGTTGCGCTTCACAAAGGTGATGCGGGCAGGCATTCTCATCCTGGAGTCCATATGCGGACTACGGATCTGCAGTGACAGGAACGGACAAAAGCCAGATGACATTTTTTGCTGTAGTCCGGACATTACAGATCTGTCATAATTTCCAAGTCAGAGATCTCGCGGAATCTACAATATTTCTTGCAAAAATGACTATTTAAAGATAATTTGCTTTGATTAAAAGAGACGTATACAATGTGTCGTAGTGATACTCGCTAAGAAAACACTACCGGTTATTTCACGATGTACCATTTTGCGGAAGAACACAAAACTTCATGAAGATACTGGAAAATCATAAAAAGTCTCATGTCGGCATATTGTCGGTTGTCCTGATTTCCGGATGGACTGCAGTCATTATATTGTCATTGCTGCTCAGTATCTGGGAATATCATAAAAGCTCCCTGGACATAGCCCGCCACGTGGCCAGGACCCATATAGAAAAAGACCTGCTCTTCCGCAACTGGAACAGCACCCTCGGCAGTGTCTACATCCCTGTTACCGATGCGACCCCCCCCAACCTTCTTATCGACACCTCAATTGTTCCTGATCGTGACATAACAACCAAAGATGGCCGTCAACTAACCTTGCTGAGTCCACATGCAATGATCAGGCAGGCCTATGACTACGGCATCAAAAGCCGGGCATTTGACGGCAATATCACCACCCTCGGCAACCTCCGCAAGGAAACTCCCCACGATTCCTGGGAAGGAAGGGCGCTTCGCGCCTTTGAAGAAGGCTCTGAAGAAGAGTCCGAGGTCGTGACTATTAACGGCACCAGGGTGCTGCACATGATCAAACCGTTCATCACCGAAGAGAATTGCCTTCGCTGTCATGCCAGCCAGGGGTACAAACGCGGCGAGATCAGGGGCTGGATCAGCATCAACCTGCCACTGGAACCGTTCGAATCCACCATGTACAATCAAAAGGTGTCGCTTTTGACCGGTCACATCGGCCTTTGGATCCTGGGCGTGCTGGGGATCTGGTCCGGGCTGCTCTCTGTCAGTCGCCACATCGATGAGCGCAACAAGGCCGCGGAGATGCTTGAAAAGGCCAATGCGCTCCTGCTGAAGCAGGCCAACACCGACATACTGACCGGAATCGCCAACCGCCAGAAAGGAGCGGAACAACTGATCCTGGAGATTCAGCGCGCCGAGCGTTACGGGACAGCGCTTTCCCTCATCATGTTCGATCTGGACCGGTTCAAGCAGATCAATGATGTTCACGGGCACGATGTGGGCGACAAGGTACTCACGGATGTTGCATCACGAGTGGCGACAAAGATTCGTGCGAGCGACCTTGTGGCGCGATGGGGTGGCGAGGAATTCATTGTCATTGTTCCCGGCACGAACCTTGCCGAAGCCTTTGTTCTGGCCGAAAAGCTGCGCAGCAGTGTCGAACAGAACCAATATCCCGATATCGGTTCCGTGACCTGCAGTTTCGGGGTTGCCACCTTCCACTCCGGCGATACGCCGGACACGCTTGTCAAGCGTGCCGATGAAACCATGTACCAGGCAAAAAGGGCGGGAAGAAACAGGGTTGAACTCTCGGCATAACCAGGAACAAACGGGTATTGACAGCCCCTGATACTGAATGACGGGAAGCTCACCTGCCATCTTTCCTTGACAGAAGAGCTCCGGTTGAGTAAATTCGGAACCGTTGAATGTTCATGCGAGATCGTTATCAAGCAGTGCCGTTGTGGCTCAGGGGTAGAGCAGCTCACTCGTAATGAGCAGGTCGTCGGTTCGATTCCGACCAACGGCTCCAGAACATAATCCGGAACAGTCCGGTGAAGCACCAAAGCCCCTTGAAAAAGGGGTTTTTTTCATTTCAGAAATTACAAATCGCGGGCATGCCGGAAATCAGCACCGGTGTGACAAGGTAACGATCATGGTGTTAAGAGAAGCAATAGCCATGATCATCCAGGGAAAACGTGAAGGAATTGTTTTTTCACAGCAAGAGTGTAAAGTGTAAACAAATTTTACAAAACCTTGCAAAGCCGCTCCAAAGCTGCGTTGACGCATCTTCCAAACCGCCTGGTGTAAAGAAACTTTACACCAGGCGCCCCTGTGATCTTTAGCAAACAACGATCATCTCATCAGTCATGTCAGCACAACTAGCTGAATATATGTCAATTTACAGTTAGTCTGCCAGTTGGCACTGTTTGTGTATTAATCAGATGTTTAATCCATTTGATATTCCGATATTTATGGACTGTAACGCGTTGACAGCTGTGAATCGCCGGAGTAACGTGCAAGACACGCCCCATAAGCAACATAAGTTACCGTAGAATCCATAATAAGTTACTTATATAAGGAATTTAGCCGATTCCCTATACAGGGAACATATTCACTATATAAGGAACCGGTTGCTTATATAGGGGCTTTTTCTAACCGATCAATAACAATGTTGGACAGTAGAAAAAAGAGGAGAGTGATGTGTCGGGCCAAACCAAGGTTGTCATTATCGGATGTTGCATAATCATGCTGATCTTATGCCCTTTAGTTATAGCAATTGCGATAAGAGGCGAAAAACGAATGATCAAAGAAAAATTTATCAAAGGATTCTTTTTCTGGCCTGATGTATATGGGGACAAAGTTCCTGTGGTTGCACGCCGTTATAAAATCATGGCAATAACATTTGCCGGTTCAATGCTCCTATTTACCTTATATTGTGCTGTTACATTATTTCTAAAATACTCATAAACCCAACAAAGAGGCCTAACCAGCGGGTGGACGAGAGAAAATGATGAAAAAGGCGAAAAAGAAATGACGGCCGAAAACCAGGAAAAGCCAAAGATTGAAAACGACAATCAAAAGGCCAGAGATTCTTTAGAAACCGAAATAAACAGAGCATATCAGGCGCGAAATGAGTTGTGGAGCCGGAAATGGTGCCCTTTTTGTGGACCTGTAAAGTATTTTGTGTAAATGGTTCAGGGTTTCGGTTTTAAAGGTTCGGCATTCTGCCCTCAAAAAGTATGGTAAAGCGATTCATTGCAGCTTTCCAGTCTCTGATCGGCAGGGTCCATTTCTTAGCAATATTTTTCAGTGCCAGGTAAAGCAACTTGAGCATCGCTTCATCGGTTGGAAACGATCCGCGGTTTTTGGTTACTTTTCTGAGCGACATATTCAGCGATTCAATGGCGTTAGTCGTGTAAATAACTTTCCGTATATCAGCAGGGTAGGCAAAGAATGGTATAATTTGAGCCCAGTTCCGACGCCATGACATGCTGATCGTTAGGTGCGTTTTATCCCATTTTGCCTCAAACGCTGTCAGTTCCATTTCGGCCTGTTCTGCTGTCGCTGACTGGTAAATAAGCTTCAGATCTGCCGCTACTTCTTTGCGTTGCTTCCATGAGACAAACCGCAATGAGTTGCGTACCATATGTACGATACAAAGTTGAACTTGGGTCTCGGGATAGACCGTCTCGATTGCTTCAGGGAACCCTTTCAGGCCATCAACACAGGCGATGAAGATATCTTGAAGCCCACGGTTTTTGAGTTCTGTCACAACCTGCAACCAGAATTTGGCACCTTCATTCTCGGAGACCCACATTCCAAGTACTTCCTTGGCTCCGTCCAGATTGACGCCAATGGCAAGATAAACCGCTTTGTTCACAACATGGCCGTTGCCCCGGGCTTTAACCCTGATAGCATCCATATAGACGATAGGATAGACGGCATCAAGCGGGCGGTTCTGCCAGATCTTGACCTCTTCAGCCACAGCATCGGTGACGATTGAGATCAGGGCCGGTGAAACCTCAACCCCATAGATTTCTTCGAGATGCCCCTGGATCTCACGAGTAGTCATACCTCGGGAATACAGGGAAATGACCCTATCATCGAACCCTGGGAACCGGGTCTGCCCCTTGGGGATGATGAGGGGCTCGAAGCTGCTGTCACGGTCGCGGGGGATCTCGATCGGCATGTTGCCGAATTCACCCTTGATGGTTTTAAGGGACGATCCGTTACGCGCATTGCCTTCTTTATTGGAGACTGAGGAGTGCTTCTCGTGCCCCAGGTGCAGCGTCATTTCGGCCTGAAGTGCTCTCTGGAGAACGGCCTTGGTGAGTTGCTGCAGCAGGCCATTTTCCCCGATGATCTCTTCAGGGGTCTTGTAGTTTTTCAGTAGGGTGTCGATTGCGGCGTTTAGGTCTTTGTTCTTGGTCACGTGAGCTCCTTAGGGCAGTTTGGTTTACCCCGTAATGACCATTTACACAAACCTTTTTACACCCCCCTTTTTGTGGGAAAACAGACTGTAAAAGCAAAATACATTTTTTGAAACTTTACACCTTACCCATGTCTTCTCTTCCGCCGGGGAAAGCTTTTCTTATGAGAGTGGTACCATTCGGAATCCTTTTGCTGCTCATAATCGGTGGGAAAATTCTGTATCTCATGTTTACAAACAACTGAGCAATGAAGCGATGTCCAATCGGATAGCCGGGGGTTTTTCTCCCCCGGCCTCCACACCACCCGGCGTGCGGGTCCGCACCGGGCGGTTCACTAGAGTTACCGGGCCTTAGCCGGGCCATGAAGCTTCACCCACTGTTCTTTGACAGATATGAGACCTTGATCTTCCAGCCATTTGTTGGTCATACCGGTTTGGGCGGCAAGCCTCCGGGACATCGCCCACGGACCGCTTCTGCTTAAGGCTGCGCGGATGGCGGTAAAGATATTTGTTCCTTTCTTTACCAACTCCCGAACCTTGGTACGGCATTTCCGCCACTGTTTCCAGTAGCATAGCCGCAACCGCCGTCGTATCCAGCCGTCTATTTCCGATATCGGTCGGTAGTCTTCCGATATGCCGTAATAGTTCATCCAGCCACGGATGTATTCGGCCAGCTTTTTCAACCGGTACTGCATGGAGACCCGCCAACTTCTACCAGTCAACTCCCGGACACGCCGCTTGAATTCACGAAATGCCGGGAGAGACCAGAAGATGCGGTTACCTCTGAAGATGTAGCCAAGAAAAATGATGCGGTCCGATTTTGCGACCACGCTCTTGGCTTCATTGACCGTGAGCTTGAGTTTGTCCGTCAGAAATCGACCGACGCTCTGCATGATCCGTTCTCCGGCACGTCGGCTTTTGACCAAAATGACGAAATCATCCGCATAACGGGCGAATTTGTGACCACGCGATTCAAGCTCTTTGTCCAGGGTGTCGAGGAGGATGTTGGCCAGAAGGGGTGAGAGTGGACCACCTTGGGGAACGCCCAAGCGAGTTTTCTGTAGCCTTCCGTCCACCATCACTCCGGCGCGTAGATACTTGCCGATCAGGGCTAATATCCGCTTGTCGTGAACCTTGCTGCCCACATGATGCATGAGCAGGTCGAAATCGACCGAGTCGAAAAACTTGGACAGGTCAATCTTCACGGCGGTGCGGTATCCCTGCCGGATGTATTCACGTACATGACGTGCTGCCATTGGCGCCGATCTGCCGGGACGATACCCGTAGCTCGACCCAGAGAATTCCGGATCGAAGATCGGCGTCAACACCTGGGAAATGGACTGTTGTATCAACCGGTCAAGCACAATGGGGATGCCAAGGGGACGGGTTCCGCCCGTATCCTTGGGAATCTCCGTCCGTTTGACCGGTGTCGGCAGGTGACTGCCTGTCTTTAGCGATTCGCGGATTCCGGCCCACAAGGGTCTGATATGGTCAGGGAATTGTTCGACGGTGATACCATCGATGCCGGGTGCGCCGTGATTGGCCTTCACCCGTTTCCATGCCCTTTCCATATTCTCGCGGGAAAGCATCCGCTCCAGCAAGTGTTGCTCCGAGAAGCTACTGTCAGTGACGCGCCCCATGACCACTCCTCCGGTCGGACTCATCGTGTCATGAAAGCTCATTGGGTACCTCCCCTTCTCTGTGTTTGGCCCTTCGGCGGGGTAAGTCTTCCGGGGTTCTTCCCCGGCTTGTTTCCAGCCGCCCAATCGCTTTGGGGCGGCGTCCTTTCGCCTACTATGGCTTATGCTGACTTCTGCTCCATCACGGCAACCTTTACAGCGCCGCGCCTTTCTTGCGAAATGCAAAGTGGAGCAGATCTCCCCGGATAAGAACGTGAACTGTTGCTACACAACCGCAGCATTTACCACTTCTCCTGAATCCGTGGACTTCGTCATGTGGTGCTGACTTGCCCGGATAATGGCCTTGTATGCTGTTTCTGTCCGTCGGCTCATAGCTTTGCGCTCCGGCTTCCTCTAGACCCCTCCTCACGGAGACGCCCTTGCCTTCGGCTAGTACTTGCTTTACCCTGTCATCACGACAGTGACTGGATTCTCGTACAGGGGACTTGCACCCCATAAGTTCACGCCCATGACGGGCGTACACCACGTCGTTAGACGCCGCCCCAAAAGACGGGCGGGTCAACGCCGACCCCGTTGAAGGATAAGAAATTGGCCAAACAGAAACAAAAACTGACTCCTGCTGAGAAAGCCCAGAAAAAGAAACGTCAGATGGAGTACATGACAATATTCATTTACGGGAAGCAAAAACGAGTTAAACGTCCAATGACCATTGACGGCATTGATATTGATGATTTTACAAAAAGGAACGCCGACCCGATATGGTTACATCATAACGAGATGGGAAGACATGGATTCTGAGGGGGCAGAGGTAATCGATGGTGGCAAGTCGTTGGGGTTGTGCTGACTCAGCGTGCAGATAAAATCAGTATCGCAGGATCATGTATAAACAGAAAGCGGGGTATGCAGCGCTTTTTTCTCATCGGTGTTCACAGACTGGGACGGTTTTAGCTTAGGAGGTGTTTCGCTATCTTCCAGTTTTGACGAAAGGGTGACCGTGTCTGTTGGCGATTTGGAGCCTTGCCCCGTCGCAACGACTATTACCCGGTTCGGATTTTTCTTGTTACCATTAGACAGCTGTTTTCTCAGCTTGGAGTATTCTTCTTCTAATGGCGTCGGAATAGAATTTCGTACCGGCTGTGTCATTTCATTGATCCGATGGGTAATAATATGTCAGGAAACTGTTCCGGAACGGTTAAATCCTCTTCCTCTTTGTCAAAGATATGACGCAACGCCATCCGTTCTTTCAAAGTAATGCCTTGATATCTATTCTCAGTTTCACTCACGTTTTCCACGTTTTCCCTGCTTTCACCGATAATTCACGCCTCGGCGGCATTATGAGGTGGTTATGATAAGCTGACTTGCAAGTTCAATATTGCAAAGAGTCTGCCAACGTCTCGATGGTAAAGATTTGGAACTCATGCGGGTCCGTTTTTAGGATCAACTAACTGAAAGTCAGGTTCGCTCCCCGGAGGTGGTCCCCTTTTAGGGATCAACGTCATTATCTGTGGCATGACAATCCGGTATGTGGTAGTGATGCCTTCACGCAGCAGCAAATTACCGGCCCGGAGGGAGATGACATGGAAAGTGTATCGTTTGTGATCGAGGAAGCAGCGGCCGCTATTATCCGGGCGCCGCTGATCACCCCGTTCCGGATCGCCACCGGACAGCATGACGAACTGGCGAACGTCTTTCTTCGAATCCAGACCGTGGACGGCGTCCGCGGTTACGGCGAGGCGGCCGTGGCAACCCACATCACCGGCGAGACCC